>CAIVGA010000049.1 GCA_903905325.1 uncultured bacterium | reverse complement strand
CTGTCATCTCCCAGGTTTTTATTGCAGAATCAATAAAGAGAACTCCGTTTAAATGATCAGTTTCATGTTGAAAAATTTGTGCCAATATCCCGCTGGCGCCACGTTCTAGAAGTTGGCCGTTTTCATTATAAGCTTTGAGTGAAACACGAGTTGAACGTTTGACCATTCCATAAAGCCAACGAACTGAGAGGCAACCTTCCTCGACCTCGTGTTTGTCTTTTGATGCACGGATGATTTTTGGATTAATAAAAACTATGTCTTTTTTGTCACCAGTGTATGTTTTGTCAGCCATTGAGAGGAGTATGCCAGATACAACAAATATTTGAAGAGAAACTCCTATTTGTGGTGCGGCAATAGCGATACCATCTTTTTGAGTGGCCAAAGCCGATGACATGTCCTTGATAATTTTATTGATCTTGAGAGTGCCGATTTCAGCAATAGCAACCGATTTGGCTTTTTTCCTTAAGACTGGGTTATCGCGTTGGACAATATGAGTGGTATCTTTTGACATGGTGAAACTATAGCGCATTAGAGACTTTTTTTCATCTTTTCCACAGACATCAAACATTAGTCCAGTTTTAAGTGTATGATGTAGTCATAATAACTTATAACTTTAAGCATTATATCTTATGAAAATAAACAAATCATATATTTCTTTTGTCACAATGTTTGTGGTATTTGTGTTTTTCGTGCCAATACTAGGAATGGCACAGACGGCTGGCGGTGGAGCTACACAGCAAACCGGAGGGTCTGGCACTACATCATCTTCCATCATCAATAGCTCAGTCCTAGCTAACAGTGATCTCGTTGCCACTGTTAACATTTATCGTGCCAAGTTGATTTCTCAGAATGATAATACTTTTAATGTGTCTTTTGATTTGAGTAATCGTATAGGTGTCCAAACTGGCATAAAGTACTCCATATACCTGTCTGACTCATCTGGTAATACTGTCGATGAAAAAGTTTATGATGACGTTGTTTCCATTGGAGAAAATCAGAGAATCACTAAGACAGCGGAATATACTCCAAGCTTTGCAGTACCGACTGGTAAGTATACCCTCATGATTAGAAGTGAAAGTAGTGGAGGTTTACCCTTAGCTATAGGTACATTCGGTTTGGTAAATATTACATCTAATGTAAGTGCTTCAAGTATAACCATATTACCAGACACTTGTTATCTTACCATTGGTACAAATACAAAGACCAAGTATACCCTAAGACAAGGAGTAGATATTGGTGACACAGAGTCACTTACTGCAACTTGCAGTGTCTCAAGTATATTAAAATTAACTACATCATTTACTCCATTATTTGAAACAAGGGTAAGGGATATCTTTGGTGTTAAAGCTGATCAAACAGGTGGTGCCACAAGTTCTATATCTATAAAGCATGGGACTTCGACAATCAGTCTCGTCTTACCAAAAGCTTTGAAACCCCAAGCATATGATGTATTATTCAACTTAACATATAATGACGGTAGTGTTACTTCCAACACTATTAATTTTCATTATGTTCTTAATGGTTCCAGTGGAACAGTACAAAACGTTATCTTTGACAAGTTGTCATATGTAGCAGGCGACACAGCCAATCTCAAGATTCTGATATCTGATGCGGCTGACACCTTCAGTGGTTCTAGAACAGGTGGTACTAGTATTTCAAATAAGATTGTTAATATTTCTCTTATTTCCAAAGATGTTGTTACTTGTGGTTCGATATCCAAGTCTCTATCGGCTAATGATAGTGAATATCTAACACTTAGTATTCCTATCTCAGTAGATTGTTTTAATCCTACAGCTAGTATTACTTTCTCTACAACAGGAACTGATGGTACACAACAAGTTCTAGATTCAAAGACATTTACTACACCTCTACAGACACAAACGCCACCACTAGCTAATTCCTCAATGCCTACAACAGTTATCGTTCTTATCAGCCTAATATTAATAGCGGTAATTATCTTTATATATGAAAAATTTCACAAAAAAGCATAGTCGCTACATAGTATTAGCTTTGTCACTAATTCTAGCTGTTATTATTTTTGCTAAACCAGCGAAGGCAGATACATTTGTTTACAATGCTCATTCAGGTACTAGTACCCTTACCACATCTGCTGGTGTAGTTACTACTGCTACGCTAACTAATAAGCCTTTCTCATGTAGTTACGGGGGGGGGAAGTGGAGGTGGTGGCTGCACTTATACTTATGTAGTAGGACTTGATGATACTGATTATAATGCAGGTGATCCAATTACGATTACAGGTATGATAACTGATACAGTTTGTAATAACTTCGGTTTCGGATATATGAGCGTATCCATTGATAATGTTTACGCTGCGTATACATTTTCTGATAATTCAACATATGCTCATGCTTATTTAAATAAAACGGCAACTCCTAGTAGTGTTACTTTTACTAGTGGTCAGATTATACCGGCACAAGGTCGTGAACCAGGGGTAACAATACCGACATTTACTCCAGGTTCACATACGGTAACTATGGCGTTATGGGCGTGGGATTTTAAGGCTAAAACAGGTGGCCAGGTTGGCACAATCACGATTCCTTTTAACGACTGGGGACCACTAGTTACACTTACCGCTACACCAACATCTTTTACGGTTAACAATTCACCGGGGATGGACAGTACCAATCAGTCATACCTTCAATGGACACCAGAAATAGGTGCCACATCGTGTACCGGTAGTGCAACTGGTCCGGTAGCTGTATCTTTTCCTACGGGTGGTTTTATGTATTACACAGGATATACCTCTGGAGCCGAAACTGGTATTTTGCATACACCAGGAACATATACATACTCAATATCGTGTGCCAATCAACATGGTTATTCAGGTGTTACAAAAACCGCGACCGTGACTGTGACCGCACCTCCAACCGCATCTCTTACACCTTCATCAGCATCTGTAGAAGTTGGATCTAATTCTTCATTATCTTTTAGCGCTTCAAATGTAACTGCTTGTAGTAAATCAAACAATGCTTCAGATGATCACTTTGTCGGTGGTACGCAAGCTACTAGTGGTACTATTAATAATACCACTATAAACACAATAAACTTTTCCACTGCCGGCGATTACACATACACACTTACATGTAGTGGTAATGATGGCTCAACTCTTACAAAAACCGCGACTGTGACTGTGACCGCACCTACAACCGCATCTCTTGCACCTCTAACCGTACACTTGGGCCTTCTATACCCAACTGCTGATCCTGGTGGTGTAGATTATATTTCCTGGTCGTCTACAGGTGCTGCTTCTTGTTCAGCAGGGTCATCAGATGGCAGTTGGTCTGGTTCTCAAGCGCTAAATAATACTTATGCTGGTGTCGGAACTCTGTTATCAAATATCAACCCTCCTGTTACATACAGGTTGACATGTACTAGTTTGGACGGACAAACAGCGTATGACACAAAGACAGTTATGAAGAGTGTACCAGCTCCTGGTCTAACTTACGATACTATTGCTATCAGTAACAATACCTGTGGTAGTTCTGCTAGTAACTCCGGTTCAGGTTTGCAGCCAGATGGAATAGTTACTGTGACTGAGAATCCAGCTCCTGGATATACTTTTACTTACTGGTCTGACTCTCTAGGTAATAATTTATCTTCGAGTAATCCTTATAGTTTCCATCTTACCGGTCTGGTTGTATTGGCGGCAAATTGTACAGCGCCTAGCACGCCTAGCACTCGAACATATGCAAACATTTCTCTTCTTGCTTCACCAGCTGAAGGGGGTTCAGTCAACATGCAAGGTGTTACATCACAATTGATTCAAGTTGGAATCAATAACCCCCCAACTACATACACTGCCAAGTCGTATGTAAATTCTGGTTATGTATTTACAAACTGGACTCAGGATACCCCCGGAACGGGAACTGTAGTTTCTACTAGTGCAAATTATGCGTTTCCCGTAACTGGTGACCGTATCCTATATGCCAACTTTGTACCTTCAAATCCTCCAATTGTAGCCTTTACTGCTACTACAACTGATCCATCTGTAACTATTAGTGTATCAAATCCAGTCATCACTTTTAGTGGAGGTAATTGTGGCCTGGTATCTGCATCGATATCTGGAGGGGTGGCGTTATTATCAGGTCAATCAGTATCGGCAGGTCAATTTGTTACTGTTACTGCAACTTCTCCTTCAGGATCAAACTTTGGTTACTGGTCAGATAATAGCGGTACACAGGTATCTTATTCCCAGTCATATAGTTTTTCAGCTACGGCGGATACTAACTTAACAGCGAATTGTATTGCTAACCCAACGGTTGATAACAATGTTTCATTATATATTGGCACTTCAGTATCTGACGCTATCAGCAATAGCTGGACAAAGGTAAGAGGTCCAGGAGGACTTGGTTTTTCACTGGTCTGGTCTATACCGACATTATACACAGCACCTGGAGATTATTGTACTAAGGGTTCAAAATATCCAACTGGTGTTTCTGATACTTATTGGCCAAAATGGTCTGATACAACTATTAATAATAGTATATATAATGGAGGTGGTTCACTCATGGGTACAACGACGGATGTTACATTACCGGCAGGCACATACAAATTTACGCTCTCTTGTACTCATTATGGGGCAGATGGAAATCCTGTAACGACTCCTACAAGTTCTGTTACTATGCAATTAACTAGTCAATATAGTTACACAACTAACTTATAGTAGACTCTCTGGATTAATTCTAACCTTCACCGATGGTGGCATTTCGCGAAGCTTTATTGTCAATTCTTTGTGAGGCCATGAGCGATTTTCACATTTCATAAGACCGTGTATGACAGAATTACCACGTGACGATGAAGTGAAAGCTGGAAATACATCGATAACTTGTGGAGATACAAGAAGTTTGATAGCTGCCATTTCACTAGCGATAGCATCTTTTTTCCCTTCGATAGTAATTTTGATCAAAGTAGAAAATGGTGGATATGAAAATTGTTTACGTTCATGGAGTACAGTGCGATAGAAATCTCCCAAATTACCTTTGAGACCATATTCGAAAACAGTTTCTTCAGCTTTACGAGTTTGTACAATGAATGAACGCTTGGCTAAACTGCGTAGGCGAATAATGTTGTACATGATCCTTTCTTGAATACGAAAATCTGGTATAGCGAAGAGGGAATCAAGTGAAGCAATAGCAGCATGTTCTACTGGTTCGCCGAGATGTAATAGTGCTCGTTCTGTTCCGATCAAAATACTTCCTGGTTTGGCACGGAATTTTTGGAGAGTGGCCTGAATTTGTTTTTCACTAGCGCCTGCGTCAGCATCAATACTAAAAATATCTACAGATGGAAATTTGGCATGAATTTCTTCCGCGACACGCTCTGTGCCAATACCGAGCGGAGTGAGGCGCCATCCCGCACAATTCACACATGTCTCAACCGCGTTTCTGCGTGCTCCACAGCTATGACACATAAAAAAGTTTTTACCAGTTTCTTTTGAAGCGTGAAGTACTACTGGTGAGGAACATTCTCTACACGAAACTACTGTCTCGCAGTCGTCGCATACAGTAATAGAAGCCAGTCCACGTCGCGCAGCCATGATAAAAAGATGTGAATTATTTTCACGATTTATGGTGATACAAGCTTCAAGTTCTGGTGATATTGCACGAAATTTTTTCGAAGGAAGGCGTACACGACTTTTTCCATCAACCCCCGTGACGCCGTTATTTTGTATTTGCACCTTCATATCAACCAAAACATCTTGCGCCGTGCTTATGGATTTCCACTTGAAAGGAGAGCCTTCACTTATCTCATGTTCTTCAACTCTGTGTAAAGTTTCGACACGGAGTAAATTGTCGGCGATATATATGGTTTGTTTTTGTGCACGAGCTATAGTTTCTATGGCTTGTCTCGCGTCTATATATGGTGAAGCTTGACTAATCCAACCTCGGCTATTTTCACGCTCGATAATTACAGAATCAATATCAGTTCGAGGTAGAACAGAAAATGAACTTGTAGCAATGATAAGAATAGGATGAGAAGTGTCAGCAATTTTTCCCCAAGTCTCAATAATTTTCTTTGGTGTAAGTCCGCCATGAAGCACGAAAACATAATCTTCCACACCTTTGGAAAGAGTTCCTGCGATATTTTTTATTTCTTCACGAGTTGGTGCGTAAATAACGAGAGATTTTTTACGTGCAAATTCTTGTCTAATGAGGCTACGCCAAGCACTACCGCGGTCGTCATTATCACCTTGGACAGCGTATGTTTCGGTAAGTGCTGGACTCACAGGTGACATCGGAGCAGGAATTCTGTGGGCATTTTCTAGAAGAGTTTGAGAAATGAGAGCAGTTACGACCGATCCAACGTTTGTTGCATAATAATCCGCCAATTTTTTACACGCTTCTATATAAGCCGGAGGGAAGAATGATATAGCTTTGACTTTGCCGAGTTTTTTGATTTGGAATGAAGCTCGCTTGATTGTAGATTTGGACTGCTCGGCTGGCGCAATGTTGCTTACGATAGCATGAATCATTTTGGATCTAAGGGGAACTGTAACAACAGCACCAAGTGGCACAGGGGATGCGGTGAAGTAAGATAGCTCGCTCGCTACCTTGGATTTTGTGAGGGGAATAACGGTAATGAGGTTCATGGGGTATTTATAGCGCATTTCTCAATAATTTAAGAGCTTGACAAAAGCTGTTTATGCTGTTGCTTTTGAGGATGAACAAGAAGGAGAGCACTATATCTTTCGGCAATTGTCCAAACCAAAATAACAGGATCTAAAAGCTGTAAGCGACATTATCTTCTTGCCATAAGTTCGGGTGGTTTTTTCTTGCATATAGTTAACGCAGTGGCCTAGTTTTCAAGCACGAGAGCCGACGGTGGCCGGATTACATTATCTCTAAACAACGATTTCTTCTAAGTGAGAATGATTCGCAAATTCGTGTCAATATAGCCATATTTCTACGTTGACAAATGCGAATGATTCGCATTTACAAAAAATGACCTTTTCGAGACAGTGTCAGTATTGAGCACAGCATTGAAAATTAGGCTATAAAAAAGAGTATTTGTGTTTAAAGATCGTTTGTTAATTTGGTCTAAAACCGTTACAATAGTTTTTACTCGCATGAATAAAGAAACTAACACAAAATTTGTTATTCAAGGCCTTGCTGGTGCAAAAACTCTTAAAGGCTCAATCCGTATCAATGGTGCCAAAAATGCCGCTCTAAAAGCTATGGCAGCTACTGTTTTATTCAAAGAAAAAGTTAGATTGGAGAATATTCCTCATACGGCCGATATCGATACTATGGCTTTGATTTTGCAAAAACTTGGAGCAAGTGTGGAGTGGATTGGTGATAACGATACGAATGGAAAAGTAATGCGCGATCATATTATGGAGATTGATGCCTCCACAATTAATTCTACAGATATAGATCCAAAACTCGCAACTGGAATGCGTGCATCTGTTGTTTTGACTGGCCCACTTTTGGTAAGATTTGGTAAGGTTAGTTTTCCAGCACCAGGAGGTTGTGTTATCGGTGCTCGTCCTGTAGATCTTTTTATTGAAGGGTATAAGAACATGGGTGCAAAAGTTGAGCTCAAGGACGGTTTATATAATATTTCCGCACCAAAAACTGGTGACGGTGGAAACGGTCTCAAGAGTTCTGAATTTTTCTTTCACAGAATTTCTGTAGGTGGTACAGAGACTCTTATGATGACCGCGGTTATTGGCAATGGAAAAACTATTTTGAAAAATTGTGCCAAAGAGCCTGAAATTGTTAATGTCGCTGAGTGGCTAATCGCTTCTGGTGCAAAGATAAAAGGTGTCGGTACTGAAACGATAGAGATATATGGTGTTAAATCACTCACATACAAAAAGCCATACATAGCCATTCCTGATCGTATTGAGACTGGGAGTTTCGCGATTTTAGGAGCTTTGTGCACACGTGATTTGATTATCGAAAACTGTGAACCAAAACATGTAGAATCTCTCATACATTTCTTGCAAGACTCAGGCGCACCAATCTCCGCTGACAAGAATTCTATTATTATAAAAAATAACGTAAGGCCAAATTGTTCTTTTAAGTCTTTTAATATAGAGACACGAGAGTTTCCTGGTTTTCCGACTGATCTCCAGTCACCGATTGTTACGTATTTAACTCAAGTGACAGGAAATAGTCAGGTTGATGAAAATATTTTTGAAGGAAGGTTTAAATATATTGAAGATCTAGTAAAGATTGGCGCAAAAATAAAAATTACGAACGAAAGAGAGGTCAAAATTTCTGGACCGACGGAATTGGTTGGTACGTCGCAAAAATCTGACGATAAAATTTCAGGAAAAACTCTAGTTCCTGTTGAACTCCTTGCTCATGATATACGCGCTGGTTTCGCTATTGTTCTGGCGGCTTTGGTGGCAAAAGGTGAGTTTGTTGTTCGTAATGCACACCTCATAGATCGTGGTTATGAGAAGTTGGAGGAGAAATTGACGGCTTTTGGGGCGAAGATAAAGAGGGTATAGATATAGATAAAAAGGTATGATATAGTCGCCTTATTCATGTCTCCATTTTCACCAAAACTCGGTATTGATCTCGGTACTGCAAATACCCTTGTTTTTGTGCCTGGAAAGGGAATTGTACTCAACGAACCTTCGGTTGTGGCAGTTTCTGAAATCGACAAGAAAGTCCTCGCTGTTGGTAATGAAGCCAAAGAGATGGTCGGTCGTACTCCAGATTCTATCGTGGCATATCGTCCGATGCGTGACGGGGTTATTGCAGACTACCGTGTGACAGAAGCTATGCTTCGTTATTTCATCGATAAAGCACTCGGACGTTTTTCTATTTTCAAACCTGACGTTATGATCTCTGTTCCGGCTAGTGTTACTTCGACCGAGCGCCGCGCTGTCATCGAGGCAGCTATCCGCGCCGGAGCAAAAAATGCTTATGTCGTAAAGGAGCCTATTCTCGCGGCTATCGGCGCAGGTATTCCTATTCACGAAGCTCGCGGGCACATGGTTGTAGATATTGGTGGCGGAACAACCGATGTTGCCGTCATTTCTCTTGGTGGTATCGTTTCTTGCACTTCTGTCAAATGTGCTGGAAGTAAGATTGACGGTGCTATCGCTGATTATATAAAAAAAGTTTTCAATCTCGCTATCGGTGAGCACATGGCAGAAATTATCAAGATCAATATCGGTTCTGCTATTCCACTTGATCAGGAACTCGTCATGACAGTCAAAGGTCGCGACTTTATCTCAGGTTTGCCACGCTCAACCGAGATCAAAACCAATGAAATGGTTAAAGCTATTTCTAAGGAACTTCGCGATATGATCAAAGCCATCAAAGATGTTTTGCAAGATACTCCACCAGAGCTTGCCGCCGATATTATCGATCAAGGAATTATTATGACAGGCGGATCATCTTTACTACGCAATTTACCAGAGCTCGTCTTTCGTCGCACAGGAGTAAAAGCCCGTCTCGCTGAAGATCCTTTGCTTTGTGTCGCCAAGGGAACTGGTCTAGCTCTCGAACATTTGGATGTCTACAAGAAGACGATTTTGAGTAAGAGGTAAAAAGAATGTACAATGTCCTTATGGACCAGCCTTTCAAATTACTCAACCTCTCTCACCATGCCTACGTTTTGATTGGTGGCTCGTCAGATAATATAAACAGTGGGACAAAAAACACTCATACCGAACTCCTCAAATTTTTAGAAAAAGCTCACAAAATTCCTGTGCATGGAAACCCTGATCTTTTTGACCGAACTTACGAAACTTTTACAATTGATGATGCGCGTGAACTCAAAGCGTCACACGAAATGAAATCTGTAACGGCTGGTGCTAAGAAGATTTTTATCATGACAATGAATGGTATTACCATCGAGGCACAGAACGCTCTTCTGAAGCTTCTTGAAGAACCATCAGGAAATACACATTTTTTCCTCATAATTCCATCTGCTCACTTATTGCTACCAACTATTAAGTCACGGGTAAGTATTCTGGCACATGATAAATTCACGCCCCAAATTGGTACCACCGATGCCGCCAATTTCCTCAAACTTCCAATTCAAAAACGCCTAGACCAAATCAAAAAACTTACTGAAGAAATTTCAAAAGAAAAGAAAACCAACCAAGATGCTATAGATTTTGTAAACTCTATAGAGGAGACTATTTATCGGAGTGGAGTAAAAAGGGGGCTGAGAGAAATCCAAGCCGCCAGAACCTATCTAAACGATCGTGCACCATCCATAAAGATGCTATTGGAATTTATTGCACTTAATGTATAATGTATATATGGCATACGATTTCAACCCTTTTAAAAAACAAATGACTGGCGTAGAAGAATGGCTCAAAAAAGAGTTTATGCAAATTCGCACTGGCCAAGCTTCGCCGTCTATTCTTGATACAGTTCGTGTAGATTCTTTTGGTGCGCAAGTCAACATAAAAGAGCTCGCAGCTATAACTATAGAAGGTTCTAGGACTATACGTATTTCCCCATGGAATAAAAGTCAGACAAAAGACATAGAAAAAGCTATTACGATCGCCAATCTCGGACTTTCGGTGGTTGTAGATGATCAAGGCCTCCGTCTCAATTTTCCTGAACTTACAGGAGAACGTCGTGTAGCTATAGCCAAACAAGCAAAAGACAAACTTGAAGAAGCCAAAAAACAGCTTCGCCAGCATCGTGATCATATCGTCAAAGATTTGTCAGCCAAAGAAAAAGAAGGTGGTTATGGAAAAGATGAGATTTTCCGTCTAAAGGGTGATACACAGAAGCTTGTAGATGACACAAACAAAAAACTCGAAGATTTATTTGCTAAGAAAGAAAAAGAAATCGTAGGCTAGACGTGTGGCCACTAGACAAATAGACAAAATTTTACCACATGACAATCGTCATTTTTATAATCGTACTGGCAGTCCTTATCTTCGTTCATGAATTCGGTCATTTTTTGGCGGCTTGGGCCTACGGAATAAGAATAGATGCTTTCGCTATAGGTTTTGGACCAAAGTTATTTTCGTGGAAATTTCTAGTAAAAAAAGGAAGTCCGACTAGTAACACAGAGTATTCTATACGCGCCATTCCTTTTGGTGGTTATGTGAAAATATTTGGAGAAAATCCAGACGAGGAAAATACCCATGGTCCAGATTCTCATAGAAGTTTTGTTCACAAACCACGTTGGCAACAAGCTATAGTTTTAGTAGCAGGAATTGTTTTCAATCTACTTTTTGCGTGTCTTCTTTATATTAGCGTCTTCTATATCGGAGTGGCAGCTACACCAGATGGATTTGAAAAATATTCTGATCATTTCAGTAATTCTAGAATCATGGTTACAGACGTGCCAGAAAAAACACCAGCATATGATGCTGGAATTAAAGTTGGTGATGTTATCGGTGGCGGATTTTCTATCGACCAGATTCAAGCTACTATTCAAAACAGCCAAGGAAATCCTGTGACTATTGTTGATGTACACAAAGGTGTTAGTAAAAATATAGAAATTACTCCTACTCTAGGTATGACAGGAGTACCTGTGGGTAAATATGCCATTGGTATTGCCATGAATAATGTTGTCGATATCAAACTTCCATTTTGGTCATCTATTATCGAAGGTTTTCATTACACTTATGAAATGATCAAAACTACAATAGTTGGCCTTGTGATGTTTATTATCACTGTATTTCGTGGTACAGCGGATTTCTCTTCAGTTTCTGGTCCAATCGGAATTGCGGGCATTGTCGGTGATGCGGCGGGACTCGGCTTCACATTCCTTTTGATGGTTACTGCTCTTATCTCTATCAATCTCGGTATTATCAATCTCATACCATTTCCAGCACTCGATGGCGGACGTATATTGTTTGTAGCAATAGAAGCTATTATCCGTCGTCCAATTTCTCCTCGTATCACAAATATGGTTAATACTGTCGGCTTTGCTTTGATCATAGCTCTTATGGTTCTTGTTACCTATAAGGATATTTTGAAGTTGGTAAAATAAGGTAGTTGGTAAAATAAGCTAGTCGTAGTAATATATGTCTATGAAACAAGGATTCGAAATGGGGGAGTCCCCAATAAATACACTGCAGGATGACAGCGAGTTTTTTGATCCTGAGGCTGAAGAAAATAGGAAGGCGTATATTTTTTTGGAGATTGACGTTATTAAGGCTTCCGTTGGACCGGATAAACTTACAACAGAGAATAAAGCGGCGTGGATTAAAGATCATGCAGCAGCATTTCTGTTTGTTATCAGAGAAAATTCTCATCTATTAAGAGACTATGCTGAGGGTATGGCAGAGAAAAATGAACCAAAGAAAGCTGTGGCGGTAAGGGAAATTATTAAATTAATGGGATAAATATATTAATACTTCGCATTATTTTCAATGAAACAATCACAACTTTTTACAAAGACACGACACGAAGCACCAAAAGACGAAGTTGCCAAGAATGCGCAACTTCTTATTCGTGCTGGATATGTGAACAAGGAAATGGCTGGTGTTTATGATTTTTTGCCACTTGGATTACGCACGTTGAATAAGATCGTCGGAATTATCCGTGAAGAAATGAATGCTATCGGTGGCGTCGAACTTTCTCTCACGGCTTTGCAAGATAAGAAAATTTGGGAAGCAACAGATCGTTGGGATGATAAAAAGGTTGATATATGGTTTAAGACGAAGTTGCAAAATGGTACAGATCTCGGTCTAGCCATAACTCATGAGGAACCTTTGACTCAACTCATGAAGGATCATATTCGCTCATTCCGCGATTTACCTCGTGCTGTTTATCAGTTCCAGACGAAGTTTCGTAATGAAGTTCGTGCCAAATCTGGCATTATGCGTGGTCGTGAATTTCTAATGAAGGATTTATATGCTTTTTCGCGTGACGTTGCCGAGCGTGATGCCTTTTATGAAAAGGCTCAGCAGGCTTATGTTAATGTGTTCAACCGTCTAGGTATTGGTGATAAAACCTATATGACATTTGCTAGCGGAGGTTTATTTTCAAAATATTCTCATGAATTCCAGACTTTGACGGAGGCTGGTGAGGATACTATATATGTATACGAAGGAGCAGAAAAAAATGGCCAAGGCCAGATTAAGATTGCTGTCAATAAAGAAGTTTTGAATGACGAAGTTCTCACAGACCTTGGTATCAAGCGTGCTGATCTTGTTGAGAAGAAGGCTGTCGAAGTTGGAAATATCTTTAAGCTCGGTACACGTTTTTCTGAAGCCCTCGGTCTCGTTTATCAAGACGAAAAAGGGAAGTCTATACCTGTTGAAATGAGTAGTTATGGTATGGGGCCTGGGCGCTTGATGGGTACTATTGTTGAGCTTATGGCGGATGAAAAAGGTTTGGTCTGGCCAGAAGCTGTGGCGCCTTTTGCTGTGCATCTCGTAGCGCTATTTGATAAGAATGGAAAAGTCTCGGAAGCCGCCGATGTTTTATATGAAAAATTGACCGCGCGTGGCATCGAAGTTCTCTATGATGATCGTGATGCTACCGCCGGTGAAAAATTCTCAGATTCTGACTTGATCGGAATTCCTTTAAGATATGTGATAAGTGAAAAAACACTAGCGAAAAACGGTAGTGAGGGCGACGCCGGCTCTGTTGAAGTAAAAAACCGTGCGACAGGGAAAGTTGAAATACGTCCCATTAGTTCTCTATAGTACTCTTGAAAAATTTGGAAAAGCATAAGGGGCCAGTGGAATCCGAAGATTCCGCACTGGGCCCTGAAGTTACAACGCGTATAAAATACCTCCCCATTGAAGTCCATAGCCACTTTATGGTAAGGTACACTCACTATGGCTTTGAAATCACATCCAGAAAATCCACGTACAAATACGCAAGATAAACACCTAAAGCCAGCTCAAAAGCTCAATTTTAAGGCACACAAAGAAGCTTTCTTTAATAAATTCTCCAATGACATAGGTATAGACCTTGGAACTGCTAATACTCTGGTTTATGTTCGTGATAAAGGGATTGTTGTAAATGAACCATCGGTTGTGGCGGTAAATCAAAAGACTGGTCAAGTTGTCGCGGTCGGTCATACTGCCAAAGACATGCTTGGTCGTACACCTGCACACATCACGGCTGTGCGTCCACTAGTAGATGGAGTGATTTCTGATTTTGAAGTGACAGAAGAAATGCTTTCGTATTTCATTCGTCGAGCAGGTGAATTTATGCCAAAGAAATTCCTTGGTCCGAGAGTAGTAGTCGGAGTTCCTTCTGGTGTGACCAACGTAGAAGTCCGCGCCGTGCGAGATGCTACAAAAAACGCCGGAGCTCGCGAGGTATATATAGTTGAACAACCAATGGCTGGAGCTATTGGCATAAGATTACCAGTTCACGATCCTGTTGGTTCGATGATCATAGACATCGGTGGTGGCACAACAGATATCGCTGTTATTTCACTTGGCGGTATTGTTCGTTCAAAAAATATAAAAATCGCTGGTGATAAGTTCAACAACGACATTATTTCCTATATTAGAAATGAATTCAAAATCTTGATCGGCGAGACAACGGCAGAGCAAGTAAAAATGTCTGTTGGTTCAGTCATTCCAGGTGAATCTCTAGAGACAACTATTCGCGGTCGTGATCTCATCACTGGTTTGCCACGTGAGGTCATTATTACTGATTCGGATATTCGCGAAGCCATGGGCCAATCTATTGACACCCTTCTCGAGGCTGCGATAGAAGTTCTGGAAACAACTCCACCAGAAATTCTTTCTGATGTTATGAAACGTGGTGTACACTTGGTTGGTGGCGGGGCTCTTATAAAAGGTTTGGACACTCTTCTTATTGAAACTCTCAAACTTCCTGTGACTGTAGCTGAGGATCCACTTACAGCTATAGCGCGTGGCGCAGGTATTATTTTGGAAGACCTAGAGCGCTTCCGTTCTATTCTCATAGAAACAGAGGATGATCTCCCATCAAGTTCATAAAAAATGACCTACCTCGTAAACCACAATCAGCCCGCAAGAAGACATAAGAAAATGTTGGCCAGTATTTTTGCCACCGTAATTATTTTGTGCTTGATAATTGTACGATTCGCACCACATTTTATTCCTAGTATTTTTACAACTATCGCTAGACCATTTTGGAGAATGGAATTTTCTATTCAAAGCGGATCATTACGAAGTCCGGAATCATTACTTAACGAGAATGAAGATCTCAAACGCCAACTCACAGATCTCACTGTACGTATGCAATCTACCTCTATTCTTGAAAAAGAAAATAGTGATCTTGAAGCCATGTTGGGAAGGACGATAAATTTTGCATCAAGTACTACGGCAACATCAACACTGTCAGCAACTTCTACGAAAGTTCTTTTGAAACCAACGACGAAAACTAAATCACCCTCAGCCATGCCTGTTCTCTCTGCTGTCTTGGCACATCCTCCATTTGCACCCTATGATGAGTTAATTATAGATATTGGTTCTGATTATGGTGTAAACGTAGGTGATAATGTCTACGCGCCAGGTAATGTGCTCATCGGTCACGTCTCTGATGTGCTCGCCAATACATCCAAAGTCGAATTATTGTCATCGCCATCGAGTTCATTTGAAGTTTTGATCGGTGGACAAACTATTACTGCGACAGCTCACGGGCGTGGAGGCGGACAATATTCTGCAGAACTTTCGCATGATGCGCTTGTCCAAGTTGGTGATCTAGTCATTATGCCATTTATAGATCATATCGTCGTAGGAATTGTTGGCGCAATGGTAACAGATCCAGCAAATTCATTTAAGACGGTATTGTTTGCGCCACCAGCTAGTATTTATGGATTGAGATGGGTTATGGTAAATATATGAGTTCAAAACTTATCCAGAGAATAATTATAGATCTATTGATAGTGTGGTCACTAATTCAAGGATTTTGGTTTTTGGTAATAATTTTCGGTGCGATAGGGCTATGGAAATACGAGCAATTTTATGAAATTATCATTGCAGGAATCGGATATGATGCACTTTTTGGCATGGTTCCAAGAATGGGAATACATGGATATTATGGAACAATAATCGGAATAATACTTTATATAGCAGCTTTCTTTTTAAAAAAATTAGTGCGCAAGTCAGCCTGACCGTGGTAAACTTAATAAATGGGACTCAAAAGTGGGAAAAAACGTGGAAAGAGAGAAATCGCACCAGATGAGATTTTGATTGATTCAACCAACATTTCATCCTTCAATACCGATCAAATGGAAGGTCGTTTGGAGAAGCCGATATCTCGATCAACTTTATATTTTTTGGTTGGGAGTGCGGTAATAATATTTGCTGTATATCTTTTTCAGGCTTGGAATATGCAAGTAGTAAATGGCAATAGTTATATGACACGTAGTCAAAATAATTTACTGCGTCCAGTGCCTATTTTCGCTGGTAGGGGAGTTATATATGACAGAAATGGTATCGCTCTCGCCTGGAATGCGCCATCGTCTAATCTGACCGCCACTTCTTCTGCCACTTCTAGTTCTATTTTTACCGAAGATCCTGTTGCAAAAAGAGAGTACGCTTCTTCTACTGGTCTTGCACATGTTCTTGGTTATGTTCAGTATCCTTCGAAAGATAGTAACGGATTTTATTATCAAGAAGATTTTCAAGGTGTAGATGGAGTGGAGAAATATTATAATGCACAACTACAAGGTGATAATGGTTCACGCCTCATAGAAGTTGATGCTCACGGACATGTAGTTTCGCAAAACGTCATCAAACCGCCAGTGCAAGGAGAAAATATTACTTTATCAATAGATAGTCGTGTTCAGTCGGCTCTTTATCACAACTTGGAGGACATTGCGACCAGGGTTGGTTTCGCTGGTGGAGCGGGGGTTATTATGGATGTTCATTCTGGCGAAGTTATTGCAATGACTAGTTATCCAGAATATAGCCCACAAGTTATGTCGGATAAAAGTGATTCCAAAGCCGTCAATGCATATGTGAATGATAATGTGAATTTGCCATTCCTAGATCGCGCAGTCGATGGTTTGTATACACCAGGTTCTATTGTAAAGCCTTACATGGCCATGGGTGTTCTTACAGAAGGTGTGATTGACCCATCAACGGTGATAGTGACGACTGGTTCTATTTCACTTCCAAATCCGTATGATTCTACTAAGTCGACAGTGTTTCGTGACTGGAAAAATCTCGGTGCACTCGATCTGCGACACGCTATCGCTATGTCATCTGATGCCTATTTTTATATTGTTGGGGGAGGATATAAGGATCAAAAAGGTTTGGGTATTGCTAATATAGACAAATATTTGAGTATGTTTGGTTTTGGTTCGGCTATTCCAGCTTCATTTTTCACTGGAACTAGACCAGGTACGATTCCTACACCAGCTTGGAAAAAAGCGACATTCGGAGAGGATTGGTTCTTGGGGGATACCTATCACACCTCGATTGGTCAGTATGGTTTTCAGGTGACACCAGTGCAGGTCGTGCGCGCAGTTGCTTCTATAGCCAATAGTGGGATTTTGCTTGTGCCAACGATAATGAAATCGGATGCTAGTAGTGCGACTAGTAGTACGACTAGTAGTGCGACTAGTAGTGCGCCAAATATCCAAAAAATCATCGACTTACCACAAAAGAATTTTCAAATTGTACGAGAGGGAATGAGGCTTGGAACTATGCAAGGTACTAGTGTGGCTTTGAACGTTCCTTTTGCACACTTAGCTGGTAAGTCTGGTACAGCCGAGCTGGGTGTTAGTAAAGATAAGGTTAACTCTTGGATCACAGGCTTTTGGCCATACGAAAATCCAAAATATGCTTTTGCAGTGACTCTCGAAAAAGGTTCCGTTCACAATTTGATCGGTGCAGCCGCGGCAATGAGACAACAATTGGATTGGATGCATAACAATACGCCGGAGTATTTCTCGACAAATTAATTGGTCTAGGAGGACACACACTCTCGAAAACACGTTTTTCTGCAAATGGGAATCATTCCCATTTGTCGACGCAGGAATAAGGCTATTTTGACACGAATTTGCGAATCATTCCCACTTAGAGTAAATTGATATTTTGAGATAGTGTACTTCTTCACCATTTCGTCATAATTTCTCCCATGTTTCTTTATAAAAAATTCACGGGTTCTTCATTTGTCTAAGTTATGATTGAGGCATGAAAAAAGAAGCAGATTATAATAATTGGAATGACAGAAAAAAAGTTCTTCATAAACTAGATGCATCACAGGTATATTTTCGTGAACGTCAGATATGGTGGTGTAAAATTGGTCTAAATGTTGGATATGAACAAGATGGCAAAGACTCATGGTTTGAGCGGCCTGTTTTGATTCTGCGAAAATTTAATCAGTTTGCTTTTATTGGAGTTCCGTTATCAACATCAATTGAAAATAGTAGATTTCGTTATCGATTCAATTTTGGCATTGATAATCCAGAAAACGTAGCACTAATATCTCAAATACGATTTTTTGATGGAAAAAGATTAAATATGAAAATTGGTACTTGTTCCAAGAAAGATTTTTCAGAGATTAGAAAAGCTGTTAGGGAAATGTTTCCATAACAGCTTTTCTCATTATCATATCTGAGATAGTCTCAGACGGAGCCCGAAGGCCATTTGTTACTACATATTATCATCCCACTTTTATCTGTCAAACGAAAATTAAATCGCGCTAAGTGTGGATAATTACGGTATCAAATGCTTTATTGTGAGTTTACGTGGAGTATTTCTATTTTGTCTAGGACGCTTTTCCTTGTTTGTGGCCATATCTTTCATGAGGTTTTCTATCACTTCACGACGATAAACACGGTAGTTATTGAGAGGGTGGCGAGTAGCTTCAAGCTTACCGTTGTTATCCCAATTACGTAGTGTCAAAGCACTGACACCTAGAATGTCTGCGGCTTCTTTGATCGACAATAGATTTTTGGGTGAGCTCTCCATGACCGTTATTATACATTAATAAACCTTAATAAAGATATATAAGTTATTCACAATTTATTAAGGTTTATATAGGTTTTAGGTTAACGAGTAATTGTTTGCCTGGTTATGTAATCAACCATTTTTTGTAATAGGAACGAGCGATTTCTAATCACGGGGTTGCTGAAATTATGATCAATTAAAAGGCTAAAAATTTTGCCTATGTTTCTGGTTGAACAAACACGATATTGCTGTTGATTAATAAAAAATATAATTTTCATTTTGAAAATTATTTATCCCCAAAAGTGTGCGCATTTTTCATCACAAACAGATTTGGAACTGTTATAATATATCAATGAATAGAGCCCTATCATCACAAATTAATAGAGGTTTTACACTAATCGAAATAATTATCTATGTGGCCATATTAGGTATCATCCTTTTCTTTCTTTCAGGCTTCATTTTTAATGGTGTGAATAGTAGTAGCAAGATCCAAGCTTGGCAAGAAGTTAACGACAATGGACGCTTTATTGAAAATAAAGTTTTAGAAGCAGTGCAAAGTTCGCAGGGAGTGAATTAAAACGCCGCCATGAAATCTTTTCAGAAAATTTTAATAAAGACTTTAGTCATCTCGGCATTTGTTTCCTTTTCTTTTGTCGCATTTTCACAGAAAACTTTTGCTGCGAACTATTATTGGGTTGGTGAAGGGGCGACAACAAATACTAGCGATACAAATAATTGGTCAACAAATTCGGGCGGTGCAGGGGGTGCTGGAGTACCAGGAGATGCTGATACAGCGATCTTCGATGGGGTCAACGACGGTGGAATTATCAGTAATGCTGGTCCTGTCGGGTATTGGAAGCTTGATGAGACTTCTAGTCCGGCTTTAGATTCTTCGGGAAATGGGAATAGTGGCACGTGGATTGGTGGACCCGTATCAACATCGGCAGTACCATCGGCGATACAATTCAGTGATTCGAATGCATTAACTTTGAGTGGAGTCAGTCAATATGTAAATGTACCCAATAGTGCAGTTTTAAACATAACCTCAGCTTATACGATATCTGTCTGGTTCAAGTCTTCGGTTTTACCTGGTGGAAATGTGCGCATAGTGCAACGTAACGCCATGGGGTACAGTTTGTATTATGATATTGGAGGTTACTTTGGTTGCGGTAATGATTATGGAAATATAAAGACTACCTCTACATTTAATGATGGTATTTGGCATCACGTCGTATGTGAATGGAATGGAGTGGCCGCATTTAGTGGATATAGTATATATGTAGATGGAGGTCTCAAAACAACTAATACATTAGGAACATTCACCGCCCCCATCTCTAATGCAAGCGCCTTACAGTTTCAAGCAGAAGTAGCTTCTTTGGTCGAAACCATTGATGATGTTCGTGTCTACGGCCGCGCTCTTTCTGGTGCTGAAATTTTGGCACTATATCAAGGTAACACAAATACAAATGTCACGGTCCATTCAAAAAACAATGCTACGATAAATACAACCCTTAGTGTTACAGGCCTCTCTATAACCTCCGGCTACACTGGTACCATCACCCAAAATTCTGGTATTGCTGTGACCATTGGCACGACCGGTTATTCTCAAGCTGGTGGAACATTCAATGGATCGACTGCTGGTATATCTGTGGCTGGTAGTATGAATACCATTGGAGGCAGTTTTTCTTCTACTGGAGTGGTAACATTCAATGCGGTTGGTGGCAACACTTCTCTTGCTTGTACTGGGTCACTCGGTGCTTCTGGTGGGATACTTCTAAATCAACCAAGTGGCTATAACAACTTTACTTTGTCATCGGGCTGTTCAGTTATAGTAAATACGGCGTCGATTTGGACTACAAATGGTTCTGCTAACACATTTACTAACAATGGTACCATGATAGTAAATTCTGGTGTCTGGACTATTAACAATAATAATGGAACTTATAGCGGCTACAATATTATTAACAATGGATCTATTATTAACAATGGATTTGGATGGATTATTGGGACATCTACTTCTCCATACCCAGTGAATATCACAAACGCTGCATCTGGAGTTATAACTTATGCTGGCACTATTTTGACCATCGGTGGCAGTTTCACCCAGAGTGGGACATTTAACCTGTCTGGGATTACAGTTTTATTCCAGCAATATACCACAGGATCATCCCTTACTTGTACGGGTTCACTTGGAGGTCTCATACGTGTAAATACACTATCAAAT
>CAIVGA010000048.1 GCA_903905325.1 uncultured bacterium | reverse complement strand
GGCAGATATGTTTACAAAAATTTACGATAATAAAAATGTTTGTGTGCTAGTTCCGGGTACCAGATTTGATATTTTTGGCAATAGGAAAGGTAGGGGAGGTGGTTGGTATGATAGATTTTTGGCTACGATTCCAAAGGAGTGGACACGTATAGGGATTATAGATGAATCTAGATTATCCCCCAAAAGATTGAACATAAATAGTTGGGACGAACCTATGGATTGGATTTTTTCTGTTGGACGAACTGTGCATTTATTTTGCTGTTCCTCTGCTCGAGTATCTGCTCTTCTGGACAATAAAGTGCGCGTATCTCTCCTGCAAGATAAAATGATCCAGTGACTAATATGGCATCATTGGTTGATGAAGATCTTTTTACTTTCTCAAAAGCTTGGATAGAATCTTGGTATGGCTTTAGAGATTTTGCGGGTAAATATTTTTTGGAAAAATTCAGAATTTCTACTGGATCGACACATGATCTACCTGTGTAGCTAAAGCGTGTAGCGTACACTGTGTCGACATTTGGTAAAATAGCTTTTAACATGGTCTTCCAATCTTTATCTCTGGATATGGCTATAATTAAGTGTAGTTTTTTATATTTAGATTTTTCTGATCGATATTTTTTTAAATTGTATACCGTGCTTTTTATCTTGGAGACATTATGCGCGCCATCGATAATTATTAATGGCTTATTTTGAACAATTTCGAATCTGGCAGGGAGGTGGGTGGCCGTAGAAACATCCTCGATATTTTTTATAAGCCCGATATGTTTACAAATAGAGCCAGCAAGTAACTTATTTTTTTGCTCGTAATCTAATTTTTTTGTGTATCCTTTGCATTCTATAAATTTGGCACCAATGTTTTTGCATTCTTTTTTGAATATTGATACAAGTTCTGGATTATTTTCTGTGGTAAAGAAAGTACTGCCATTCTTGATGATTCCTGACTTGTCGTAGGCAATTTTTTTGGTTGTGTTGCCAAGAATTTGAGTATGATCTAATCCAATATTTGTAATGGCTGATATTAGAGGTTTTTTTATAATATTGGTGGCATCATAGCGTCCACCTAGGCCAACTTCGAGCACTGCGTACTCGCAGTTTTGTTGTTTAAAATAGGTAAGAGCAATGGCAAATATTATTTCAAAATATGATGGTGCACCATGACGACCAGATGATGCCATTGTTTTTATGTAAGGCTTTAAGAATTCAGTAATATTTGCAAAAATGTTTGGATCTATATATTTTTTTCCTACCCGAATCTTTTCTATTGTGCTAACAACAAATGGTGAAGTAAATAATCCAGATTTCTTTCCATGATTTACTAGCGTTTCGTGAATCATAGATGATACAGATCCTTTTCCAGCAGTTCCTGTGATGTGTATGTATTTAAAATCTTCTTCTGGATTTCCGATCAAATCTAAAAAGTCTTGCATGCGCTCTATATACATCTCGGGATTTGGATGGGCACGCAAATTTGTTTTTTGGTATGTTCCAGCAAAATTA
Organism: uncultured bacterium; assembly: GCA_903905325.1. Lineage (GTDB taxonomy): Bacteria > Patescibacteriota > Minisyncoccia > Phycocordibacterales > PALSA-1337 > C7867-002. The sequence goes on along the minus strand of CAIVGA010000048.1, from coordinate 9,745 downwards.
TTCAAGCCTTCTAGGTATTTGATTGCTGCGTAGTATTTGGAATATTTTTTTTTATAATTTCTCTGGTTCATTGTACAACTATATCCTAATTGACGAGACATGAAAACTCCTTACCAGATTCACACTTTTATTATAAAATTTATAACACTATAGATTTTTCAATAAAAAAGGACTCGCGTTGTTGTGCGCGAATCCTTGTGGCCGATCAAAAATCGGCTTGGCTATTTTTTAACCCTTTTACCTCGAAAGAACCTGAAAAGGCCCGAAAGACAAGTAGATATCTACATGTTGCATGAACATTTCCATCGCTCGTCCGAAGGCTTCTAACTCACTTTCTTTGACTTCAATTTCGATAGCGAAATTGTAAGTGTGGTTACCTGTTTGAGCCGAATGGATCTGAATCAGATTCAAATTCTCTTGTTCAAAAGGCAGGAGTGATTTTACTAACGCTCCTGGTTTATGCGGAACTTTGAAGACGATGAGCGCCCGATTTTCTTTTCCAACCGACATCCCATGCGAGCTAGGTGCAATCAGAAAAAAAGTCGTGACGGCTTCTCGGTCCTCGAAAGCTTCACAAAGAACCTTTAATCCGTACTTGTCTGCTGCGGATCTTGTTCCCAATGCAGCGTAAGTTGCGTATTCTTCACTCTCTGCAACACGTCTTGCTGCCTCTCCGTTACTTGGCGCATCAGCAGTCGGAAGCATTATCTTTGCAATCCGTTCCTTACAAGCTCCTAGAGCCTTTTTGTGTGCGACTATTTTTGTAATCATGGATTCATTCACATCTTGTCGCACCATCAGACAGAAATGAAGTTTCAACTTTACTGCTCCAATTACCCGGAAAGGACATTCGTCCAATTTCATATAACTGGTTAGCAATTCGATGAAAGACTCCGATGATTCATTTACCCTGCATTCTGCCAACGTTTCCATGTCAATAGCTCCATAACCACCGTGTTGTCTTATCAACTTCAAGACTTCTTCATTCGTACCAGCTGGCACATAGTTTGTTTTGGTGACTTTTGGTGCGCCATACATTTTTGCGAGCACATTATAAGTGTCGTGCGAAAACGTTGCGCCTATTGGTCCAAGGAAAGTCACACGCTCAATCTGCTCACCTTTTTCTTGTTCTTTTTTTACTTGCTCATTTTTCATCTCTTCACCTCTTTTTGCCTTTCCTTTTATGTTGTTGTCAAAGTACTACTTCTACACTTTTTCCAAATTTGTGTGCTTTTTCAAAACAAAGACCAAAACAAAAACCGCCATCCGGAGGGGATAGCGGTTTCTGTTAAGATTTTATACAGCGCTAATTTACCTTTCGGTTTGCCAAGTTTTTGAACCAGAAACTAAAGAATAAATTTGTGTGTATCACGTGTATAATGCTAGCTCAATATAATGACTTGTGCAACTCGTTGAGAATGAATCCCCTGCTTCTTTCGTCAGTTTTGGACTTTTCAATGTGGTATTATATTGGTATGAAAAAACATACTACGAGAAACAGTATTATAGCTGTACTAGTTTTTATTATTATATACTCCGTGTTTGTCTCCCAAGTTCATCTATTTTTTAGTGACTATTCCGATATCATAGTTGGTACAACATTCTTTTTTACTCTGTTTATTGGCTACTTTATTACGAGACAGAACGATAGGTACTCTCAGATATCCGACCAACTTACTACTAACGATGGATATTTTTCATATTTGTATCGCGTCACAAGTATGGTTCCTCGTATACAAGGTGAAATTCGCGAAGTGGTCCGAAATCACTACGAGAAAATTATTCAAAGTGAAAATCTTGCCTATCACGTCCAAAATCCATCAAACAGCATCACGCTTTTAATGAAATCTTTGGCCAGTGTTACAGCAGATGAACTTGGTGCCGTTGCTGCTGCAGAAGGAGCTTGGCAATTCCTTTTTGAAGTTATCTCCGATCTTCAATTGACACGTAAGAAGATTCTGAATCTTTACAGTGAGAAGCTTGTTACGTTCCAATGGGCAATTATTTATATTCTCGCTCTGCTTTTGATCGTTGCTTTCAATTTTGTACCGTCATCATCTTCATTGGTTGATGTACTCAAAGTTTGTTTTGGAACAGCGGTCTTTCTTTCAATAATACTGCTAAGACAGTTGGATAATTTGACTTTGTTCGGAGATACAGCGGGCATGAAATCAGTCGAAGATGTCATGGCTATTGTGACCGAAAAAGACGCATTAGAATTAGCAAAGAAGAAATAACTTAGTATAAATATATGGATTTTATTTACGTAATTGCCATTGTCGTAGTTGGCCTAATTATTCATGGTCAAAGTAAAAGACTTAAAAGTGTTGAAGATAAAGTTTCTCTTTTGGAAAAATCAAAACAAGTAGCTGCAGTAGATATTAAGCCGTCAGTTTCAGCTTCAGTTCAAGCTGTACAACAATCGCAGGCAACACAAACGGTAAATCCGGTACAAGTACAGGCTCAAAATCAGCCACTAAACCAAGCCAGCCCTCGTGCTACAGACCCAGCTTTAATTGCAGATATACAAAAGCTAGATGCGGGCAAGGACGTCAGCGGGGAAGAATCATCAGGACGACTTCTTGGTGGTATTGGTATTGCAGCTGTGATAATCGGTATCGCATTCTTCCTCAAGTTTGCCTTTGATAACAACTGGATTGGTCCATCAGGACGCGTCATGATCGGTATCGTTGCCGGCTTGGCACTTTTGGGTCTTGGTCAAATATTACGCAAAAAGTATCTCAATTATTCTGACTTGTTGATGGGTGGTGGTATCGTCGTATTGTATCTCTCGATATTTTCTGCACATTTCTTCTTTCAGCTCATCCCTCCATTTGTAGCTGGCGTCTTCATGGCTTTTGTCACCGCATTGGGTTTGGCAATAAGTATTGCAAATGGCACATTGGTTCTGGGAGTGGTATCTGTTTTGGGAGGCTTCGCTACGCCATTTATGGCCAATTCTGGAACAAATGAAATGGTGTCGCTCTTTGGTTACATTACAATCCTGAACCTTGGAGTGCTTGGCGTATCTTTCTTCAAAAAGTGGCCAGAACTTATTCTCATTGCTTTCGTCGGTACAATTCTTAATTTTATCGTTTGGTTTGCCTCGTATTACAACAATACTCTCTTGGCACCAACTCTGATATTCTGCTTCATTACATTCCTGATTTTCCTTGTTGCTAGTGTAGCGAGAGCAATTAATGAAAAGTCCACTGTAGACAATCTCAATTATTTTCTCCTTGGTGCAGGAGCTTTCTTGTTTGCTCTCATAACATACGCACTACTTAACCCTGATTACCATTCCTCACTTGGTTTTATAGCTGTGTGCATATCTGTAATCTATATGTTAGTTGCTTTTGTTATAAACAAGTTTAACCCCGAAGACAAAACGCTAAATATATTCTTGCCGGGTTTGGCTGTAACCTTCCTCTCTTTGGCAGTGCCACTTCAGTTCTCTGGATCATGGATTGCTGTTTCTTGGCTTGTGGAATCCCTCGTGCTTTATTATATTGCTCTATCCATCGGTAATAGAGGATTTCAAGTTATGGGTGTTGTTGTCTACATACTCGGTTTATTGAATTTGTTCATTTGGAATTTTCCAAATGCATATGATAAAGGATTTGTTGTTTTCTTTAATCCATTCTTTATCATTCTTGTCTTAGCTATAGGCGTTGCTTACACGATCGCAATGATATACAGGCGTTATAGTAGCGCCACAATCGATATACAGAAACGGGGAATAGTGGCTTTTGTTATCATTGCGAACGTTCTTACTGTTTGTGCCTTTAGTTCTCAAATAATTTTCTATCATAATTCACAGATTACACAGGCCGGCGAGACGTATCACTTGGCTAGCCAGGAAGCAGCTAGATATAACACGGGAAATGCTGCTTATACTGAGAATTCTCAGTTATATAAAAACTATACGGATAGTATTTCTTCAACCCAAAATACTTCAAATACTTGGGTCTCAATATTCTGGACGATATACGCAGCATTGTTGACTGCTATAGGTTTCGGATATAGAAAATCATCAGCACGACGTCTTGGATTGACTTTGTTTATTATCACAGCAATCAAAGTATTTATCGATGTTTGGAGTTTGGGTCAGATATATCGCATTGTTTCGTTCATTGTGTTCGGAGTCATTGCCTTGGCTGCGTCGTTCGCTTATACAAAGTATCGTGATCGTTTAAAAGATATACTGTAAATTATTATATGAAAAAAACCCACAATAAAAAATTGTTCGTAGTGTTAGTAATGATTATTGTAGTTTCGACTATTACGATTGCTTCCATCACCAATGTTGCCCACGCTTCGTTTTCAGTAGAGTCTTGGCAGTATTATAGAGATATTTCTCTGCCAACCTCCGGTTCGTCTAGTTTTGTAAAATTTGAACTTCCTAGTGACATCTCTCGTTGGGGAAACAATTTTGCCGATATTCGCATAGAGAATCAGGATGACACAGAAATTCCTTATATGATTACTCAGAACGCGCTAGTTCGTGGTGGTGAAACGAGTGCTCGCATTTTGGATCAAACAACCTCTAGCAAGATTGCTAACAGCAATACAACTTTCTTTATCGCCGACACTTATTCACCTGGCAAAATTACTACTGGTTTGGTTTTGGACACCGTCAACGCGAACTTTCGTTGTCAGGTGAGTGTGTATTCTTCATCACAATTGATTTCGATTAACGATTCCGCCTGGAATATCGTAACTAACAAAGGCTTTATTTTTAGATTTACAGATCAGGCGACAGGCTATACTTCTGGAAAGACTAACGTAGATTTCTCACCAAATACAAGCAGATATTTCAAGGTAATTATAAATTGCGGAGAAGATAGCCCAGTGACAGTCAATTCTGTAAATGTTTATAGCGACAGATCTGTAGATATTCCAACATATTCCCAGTCTTTACCGACAATAGTATCAAATGATGTTACTAAACATACCACCGATGTTGTTGTCGATCTTGGTTCGTCTGGTCATATTACAAATGCAATTACTTTATATCCGGTAGATACAAACTATAGTCGTCGTGTAATTGTAGAATCTACCGATAATGCATCTGACACTAGTTCGTGGATATATGTTGGACAAAGTTCAATTTCTAGTATATCTACTTCACTGTTCAGCGGAGTCTCGAACCGTGTTACATATCCTGATCAGAAAAAACGTTACATAAGAATCTCTATTGTTAATGATGACAATAGACCACTTTCTGTAAGTGAAAATGTTCTTGTTGAAGGTCCTATATATTCTGCCATTTTCGAAATTCGTCCGAGCGAGCAGTATCGTCTCTATTATGGCAATCCATCCGCAACCCAACCAACGTATGATATTTCATCAATATCTTCGTATATAGAAACCAATCATCTTCCGCAAGCATCAATTAGAGAAGAAAAAGAAAATCCGTCCTATATCACTTCGAAGGGTCCAGTAGTTCCATTTACAGAGGCCAACAAGGGTCTTTTGAACGCAGTTTTGCTTATAGTTGTAATTATCCTAGGTGCTGGAATAGGTTGGTATGTCTATAGATACACAAAAAAGGCGTAGACCAGTCGTGTCGAAAATAATTACATTCGTATTTTTACAGAAAAATTCAAAGCGTCTGGACTCTTTATGGCTTTGTCGTTAATGAAGAATTTTCTGCGCGTATCTGCGTATGGAAGATTTGTATTGATAATTCCTAGATCATAAGCTAATTCCTCGGAATATCCAGGTAGAATGACTTTGAAGCTGAAAGGAAATCCTTGTGGAGTAATCTTTCTAATATGATTGGCAATATTCGTCGTACAAGTATTCGTAAATGGGTTATAGAATTCAGGCTTATCTTTTAGCTGATTTGCTCTTTCTAACATGCTCAAGAACATTTTTTGAATTTGTTCTTTTGTTGCATTCATCGGGTATAGATGTACCGGTTCATGTCTGTAGTTTGTGCGAAGTTTTATGACGTCATTCTCGTCCGCCACCACGTACATGAGTTCATATTGTTTGAATAGACTTTTGAATGAAGAAAAATTCTGACCAATCTTTTTCCTTATTTCTACAGAAATGGCGATGTGTGATCCGTCTTCAAATCCAAAAGTCAGAAAAGTATGTGCAAGAATCTTGAACTTCGAATATGGCACGAACACAAAATCAAGTGTTTTTATATTCCCGATGTCGACGCTTTTGTCATAATAGTCTGCGACGTAGTCTGTTTCGGTGTTGTATTTGAAGTTTCGAATATTGTGAATATTGACTTTACTTCCGATTATGTCAGCGTAAGCCAAAATCTTCTGGTCAGGTGCCCAGTTTGCATTATTTGTTGGCTTTTTCCTTATGAGACGATAAATAACAATAATCGCAATTAGGGCGACGATATACTTAATTATAAGAAAAAATTTTGCTATTAGGAAAAACATCATTAGAATCCCAATAATTCCAGCACGTGTTTTAGGAAAGGCTCATGGTGCTCTGTCTCTGCGATATACGTAAGCATTACTTCTCTGACATCTTCTGGGTCTACTTCATCTATCAAAATTACAATAAGAGGCATTAGTGACTTTCTCGATTTTATCAAAAGACGAGGTGGTATAGCATCGTGTGGTATCCAGAAAGATTCTAATGAGGTGAAAGGATACAGAACATCATCAACGACTACTCCGCGATCATTAACCTCATAATATGTAGTTCGTGCTGGTTTGGTGGTGTGTAGGACTAGAGCTGATACAGCGGCGATGACGAATATACCAGAGATTATCTGACCAAAAATGAAACAAAGAGCCACGATCGCCAAAGAGATGATCCCAACAGACCAATACCAATCAGGACGTCTCTCATAGTAGATGTGAGCTGGAGCATCCCAAGAAATAAGAGCTGGTGTTGCCATGTCTATATTTTAGCATTTTTAAAAGGTTATAAAATCTGGTCTACTGTGTATAAAAAATTGGCTTGACACGATTTGGCTCTCTGTGAGAGGCTATCGACAGGCTTGTTAACCATTAACTGTGAGTAATTATGATTACTCAATAAAGGGAGGGTGGGGAAATGATTGGTTTTAAAAAGGTGGTTATTTTTATTCTAGCGATGTGGCTTATTGTTGTGGTGATTGTTTGCGAGGCCTCAGCTGGCGCGGCGTATGTCGTTGTGCACTGTAATAAAAGCCAAACCATTGATCAACAACTTGGTGCTTTAACGGATGCGCAAAACCGCTGGGAAGCTACACATCCACAATTCCAACTGGTTTCGGCTATACCAATTGGACAGGATATATATCTGGGAAGTGGACTATCTGATTACAGCGCCAGAATGTTGACTTTTGGTCTGCTGATTAATTACACAGTAAAGCCAGTTCCGGTAACTGAGCTTAAACCAGCTTATAAGTTTGTGGTTGAGCCGTTGTCGCTCTCGAGTCGTTAGATATGACAGCCTCGTGGCTATAAATACGGTCATTATGTAAGTTCCAAGGGCACCGCTTCTTATAAGCGAGGCCTTTTTTGTTTGTAAGTAAATAATGGTTGCATGATACATTACCACGTGATATTGACTTCTCTGTCAGTTTGTGCTATTATTGGGTGTAGCATGGCTTAAATGCTGGGTTCTTTGTAAATTCATTTAACTTTATCTTAGAACAGGATTTTTGTTGCAAAATGTGTCGTAAGTGACACCTGAACTCGTGATGGAGAGACACTGCAAACATCTGTACCTGTGGTTCCATTGGCGGCACCAGAATCAGCAACTGCCTCACATCTCGATCTCAGTGGATTGGTCGAGATGTTTGGATCAAAATATCCAAAAAAAGTTAAATGAAGTAAAGTAAGTGTTTCTATAGAGAAATCTCGAACTGCGGACAGGGTGAGATTCGAACTCACGGTCCCCTTTCAGGGACAGCAGTTTTCAAGACTGCCGCATTAGACCGCTCTGCCACCTGTCCCATACAACATATTACTATGTTTGTCAAGTCGCTCCATAAGATCATTCGGACCTTTACAGAAGCGTCTAGCTATCATAAGAGAGAATTAGTAATTTAGCAAACAAATTATCATATTTTATGATAATGGTTCCTTAGCCAGCTTTTTTCTAATAAATGTTCCTCGTAATGACAATTTGGACAAATAAGTTCTAAATTACTCATAAAATTGTCGTCTCTATTTCTATTTTTGTGATGAATTTGTAGAATTTCATATTTTTTATAGCCGCATCTTTCACAATTTTTTCCTCTTTCCTTTAGTAATCTAAGCTTTAATGATTGTTGGTCTTTAACTTTATCTTTGAGGGGACAACCTATATATTTCATGCCAACTCTATTTTTATTTGCACAACTTCTACTACATGTCTTTTTGTTGGCACTAGCAAGTATTGGTTTGCCACAAACCGTGCACGGACTTTCTCTTCTACAATAAAAACCATAGCAAGTCATACTACAAAAGGCTTTGCCAGATGTTGCTTTTAGTTGATACGGTCTTCTGTAAATAAGAGTGTCGCACATAACACACTTAACGTTTGGTTGCCTGTTATAAGTTTTTATCACTAAGGCAGTATACCACAACTTATAGTTAAAAAAGCTGACGTACTCTAACCCGGTATTACGTTAACATGTCTAAATGTGATATTCTTAAGATACAAAAGAAATGCATCAGATTCAAATTTAAAAAACATGCCAAATACATCCAAACAACACAAAAGAATTATCGGTATAGACTACGGCACAAAGCGTGTTGGCGTTGCTGTGTCTGACGAAGGGAAACAATTCGCATTGCCATTGGTGACAGTTCTGAATACGCCAGAACTATGTGCGGAAATTGAGAAGATTGCTATAGATCAAGAAGCGAAGGAGATCGTCGTCGGTGAATCACGAAATTATAAAGGCGAACCAAATGCAATTTTCCAGGAGGTTGAAGCTTTCAAAAAAGAAATGGAGAAGCGCCACTTCAAAGTTTATCTAGAATTAGAATTCATGACGAGCGTGCAAGCTGAGAGATTTCAAGGAAAGACAGACAAAAGCGACTCATCAGCAGCAGCACTTATTTTACAAAGTTATTTGGATCGCCTCGCAATTAAATAAAATATTAGCATAAACTATTTCCATGATTACTTACGATGATTTTAAAAAAGTAGAAATCCGTGCGGGAAAGATTCTTTCTGCAGAGAAAATTCCTGATACTAACAAACTTCTCAAGCTCTCTGTAGATTTCGCTGAAGCTACTCCTCGCCAAATTATTTCTGGAATTTCTGGCTATTTTCCAGATCTAGCCGTATTGGTGGGTAAGACTTGTATGTTTGTAACAAATCTCGAACCTCGCACCATCAAAGGCTATGAGAGTAATGGAATGTTGTTTGCGATATCGACTCCACCGCCCGTACCAACTCCACCGCCTGCACCAACATCACCAACAGAAACAAAACCTTCAGGTGGTTTCTCACTATTAGAGCCAAATGATTCTATTCCACCGGGTACGCTCGCCGCATAAAAAAGAAAGGAATACCAAAATACTTTATGACTTCATTTCTCATAGCTCTAATTGAACCAAAGATTCTTATATCAACCCTAGGTATTTTCGGTATTATTATCGTCATTTTTGCGGAGACTGGCCTTTTGGTTGGTTTTTTCTTACCAGGAGATTCGCTTCTTTTTACAGCAGGTTTTTTGGCTTCAGCTGGTTTGGTAGCTACTTCTGGTCAAACAATTTTTGGTGTTCATTTTTCTTTTATTTTTCTTTTGATTGGGACTTTTCTCGCAGCTGTAATTGGAGATAGT
>CAIVGA010000047.1 GCA_903905325.1 uncultured bacterium | reverse complement strand
CTCCGTTTTACTGCATTCTGGACACTTTTTTTACGCATGGTATGTAGTTAATTAATCTTTTACCAATACAGGCTAACACAGAATCGTCATTTCAGACTGCTTAAATTACCATTAACTCACATAAATACACTTTGGAAAGTATTCCACTGGCGTAATTCCATCGGCACGCATTGGCATGTTGCCTTCTCTTTTGGGAAAGGTCGTCGTCTTCTCAACCGATTCTATTCCCTCCAAAGAAAAACCTGGGCAAAACTTCAAAAGTTTATGGTACCAATATCCCGTACGATAAACATTTGTTAAACCAGAACAACCTTGAACAAGACCGTGTTCAACTCCACGTAGATTCATGACCAATTCTCCTTTCGCTTTTGATTACACTAAATTCTATTTCAAGTTTGATATTCAAGTTCGATCATTTCCAATGTCTACAACAACCATATCAAAAACTCATACTTTTACAAGTAAAAAACTATTGTAATGCGTCGATTCCAGGCAAGGTTCCCTTGGCAAGAAAGTCTAGCATCGCTCCACCGCCAGTAGAAATAAAAGTAAATTTATCTTGAAGACCAAGATTTGCAATAGCTGCCACAGTATCACCACCACCAACTATTGAGACAGCGCCAGTATTTTTCGCAATCATCTTTGCTAATTCCAAAGTCGCATCCTTATATCCATTTTCGTAAAGTCCGAGTGGTCCATTCCAGAGAATGAACTTTGCTTCAGTAATTTTTGCACGAAGCAATTCCATACTTGCTTGACCAACATCGACGATTTTGTCTGTCACCAAAACTTTATCAGCCATTTTTGTTTCGTGCGCTTCATTAACAACGTCTATAGGAATCATAATTTCCTCATTAGAAATATAATTCGAGAGATTAGCTACTGAAACAAGCGACTTACCAACTTCATAACCTTTTGCTTTGAAGAAATCATTGGCCAAAGCACCACCGACAAAAATGTTATCAGCTGTTGGTAAAAACTTTTCCAACAAAGGAATTTTTGTTTCAAATTTTGCCCCACCAAGAACAAACAAAAAAGGATGAGCTGGTTTGAATACCTTCGAAAGATTGGAAATTTCACGTTCAAGCTGAAGCCCAGCATAACTTGGTAATAATTTTGGAACACCGACGACAGAAGCATGTTCGCGATGGCTTACAGGAAATGCATCATTGACATAAATATCTGCCAAAGAAGCTAATTCCGCAGAAAATTTTGGGTCATTGGATTTTTCACCAGTAAATTGGCGGAGGTTTTCCAACAGCAAACAACCCCCTACAACGCTTCCCTCAACATTATCTTTGCTTGTGCCCATAGCCTCGATCAAACTACTAGCCTTACGAAAATCTTTACAAAAAGTCACAGGAACACCGAGCTCTACAAGCTTTTTTGCGACAGGTTCCAACGAACTTTTCTCACCATCGGGAGATTCGATATGACTCATCAAAATAACTTTGGCTCCTTTGCTACGCAGAAATTCTATCGTTGGCAAAGCAGCACGAATACGATAATCATCAGCAACTACGGCCTTTTTACCAAAAATTCCACCAGAGATTTTCACCAGCACATTGAAATCGACTCGTACTAACACTCGCACGTCTTTTAAATATTCAATATCGCGAAGAGTTTTCATTTTATTTGCACAGAAAATTTATTTTATTCCATCTACTACCTTTATCAGCTCTATAAAACCAGGTGCATTCACACTTTCTCTTCCTACCAAAAGACCGTCGACCTTGCCTATTACCATAATGTCATGGGCATTTCGAAAAGTAACCGAACCGCCATATAAGACTTTTATTTTTGAGCTAGTTTCTGCGCCGAAGAGATCAGAAAAAACTTTTTTTACAAAAAGAGACGTCTCGTAAATATCCTCTGGTTTCATGGCTTCTGTAGCACCTATGGCCCAAATCGGCTCATAAGCAATAATAATTTTCTTGGCGTCTTTGTATGAAATATCCGCGCAACTAGCTTTTATTTGATTCTTCAGACTTCCAAGATAAGCACCACTATCATCACGAACAGTCTCACCTATGCAGAGAATCGGAGTTAAACCGCTTTCAAGTACTGCTTTGAGGCGACGAGAAACCATTTCATCAGTATCACCACGCTTACGTTGTTCGGAATGGCCGACAATGACATACTCGACCCCGAGATCACGAAGCATCATCACACTAACCTCGCCTGTATGAGGTCCACTTTCTGTCTCCGGAGAAACCGTTTGTGCCCCCATTAACATTTTGTGGTGCTTACCTCTACCAGAACAAGGTGCAATAAATGCCAATGGTGGACAAATAACCACATCAGTATGTTCAAGTTTTGCCGTAGCAATTTTGATTCTACTGGCAATTTTCTTTGCCTCAGCAACAGTCGCTGGATTCATTTTCCAATTGCCTACAACCAATTTTGGGTGATTCATATAAATATTATATTAGCTTAGAAATGTATTGTATCATGGCGAGGCTCATGGTATAAAGGCGTAAACAGTTCTAATTTTATAAATCAAATATAAGGAGTATAGCTATGGAAGACGAATTGCCAGAGTGGTGCTTTGTTGGAGACGGTTATGTGCCAGACACAGGAGGCACGCGTGAACATCATATCGGTAACTTTTTCAAAAAAGGAGCGACTCGTGAACGATCGAACTCAAGCCCAAATCATATTGGAACGAGTAGAAATCGACAAGATCGATGCGGAGCTAACAAGATTACTTATCAGACGTACTAAATGCGTCAAGAAAATCGGTCAGTTCAAACACCGTTTTGGTAAACCGGTTAGAGATAAAGCACGCGGAATTATCAATGTACATTCTTTTGATTTTTTGCGTGATCATCGAGGAATCTGTTCGTTTGCAAGGTAACAACGACCTTAAAGTACACGGTCCAAAATGGTGCATCTTATGCAAATGGAAAATGAGTGGCGTATTAAAGCCACCACTCAACTGGCCGCGTTGTCCACATTGTCATATCCCATCACTCACAACAGCTTTATGAGAAGTAAACAACAAATCCGCCTCCGGTTATGATCTGTACCCTTAAAAGTGGACATTAAATAAAATGCCCACTTTTTCTTTTGGTAGAATTAACAGACTAACAAAAGAACAATATGAGCAAACACATATTTTCGAGTGAGGAAGTGAGTAAATTGAGTGGAAATCCATGCGTCTTAAAGTGTAGTGACAGGTCGATAACTTACACTTACGATTTCAAAGTGCGAGCATTAGAACAACACTCTAAAGGAGTAAGCCCAAATGAAATCTGGAGACGAGCTGGGTTCGATCTGGATATATGGAGAAAACGCTATGCCAAAGACTGCATAAAGGATTGGAAGATAATTGTGAGGGAAAAAGGGTATGAGGGATTGACGGTAGCGAGAGGACGAGGCGCTACAGGCAGACCTAAAACAAAAGGAGTAACCGATGATGACAAAATCAAACGTCTTGAATTACAAGTAAAATATCTCAAAGCTGAAAACGATTTTTTAGCCAAACTCCGGGCCAAAAGATCGGAGTAAAACTCAGGCCACAACAGAAATACAAAGTCATTAGACAATTAGGTGATGATGTAACTGTGCTTTGTGAATTAGCTGATGTATCACGAAGTGGATATTACGAGTGGTTAAAGACCGCAAATGAACCAGAAAAGGACTACGACGATTACCTCAAAGTGAAAGTGATATTCGACCAAGGTAAGGGTAAATATGGCTGGAGAAGCTTGAAAATGAGGCTTAAAGACATGAACCACAAGAAGATACAGAGGATTATGAGGAAGTATGGACTCGTGACAAAAGTAAGGAGGAAGAATCCATACAAAGACATTATGAAGAAAACAATGGAGCACAGAGTGTTTCCTAACAAGCTTCAGAGAGAATTCAGTCAGATTGTCCCTCTCAAAGTCTTCTGCACAGATATTACATACATACACTTTTTTAATCGCTTTGTTTACCTTTCCGTGATCAAGGATATCGCAAGTGGTGAAGTGATGGCCTGGAATCTCTCAATGTATCTGGAGATGACATTAGTAACAGAAACAATCAAAAACATGAGGCTAGAGACATGTGAAAATATCATGATTCATTCTGATCAAGGATTTCATTACACTAATCCAGCGTACATTGAAATTGTTAAAGAATTGAAGATGATCCAGTCCATGTCAGGCAAAGGTAATTGCATCGACAATGCACCAATCGAATCATTCTTCGGCCACATGAAAGATGAACTAGATTATCAAAACTGCAATACATTTGAAGAACTGCGTTTGGCAATCGAGGAATATATGAGATACTACAATCAAGAAAGAAAACAGTGGGAAAGAAAAAAGATGACTCCTGTTGAGTACAGAAATCATCTTTTGGCCCAAGTGTAGAGGTTTTATTTCAGTGTCTACTAAATGGGGTACGGTTCAGTTATATGGCGGATTTTTATTTGAAAAAATCCTCACAAATCTACGCGCACTTTCTACTGCACTTCCTTCCACGAAATCATCACATATTGAGAACCAGCCAAAGGAAAAGATGGTGGTGGACTATAGAGAAGATTTGCATCATAAGTAAGATTACGTGTGGTGTAGCCTGTTCCATCTGTATAAGCAAAACCATAGCGCTTGTTCGTGGCGACCATGCCGTTCAGAGTAACTCCTGCGCGTGTGTAATAATTTGCCCCAGAAATTTTACAGTTCGAACCATAATAAAAACGCCCGACACGACCATTTTCTGCTATAAGTGCACCGTCGATCCGGAACGTGTCAGAACTTACAAGGCCAATATTGATATTTCCTTGAGCCACAAGACCAAGTACATCATTACCATTATAATTTGTATAAAGAAGATTTGAATTTACAGTAATATTCGGTTCTTGGCCTGATTGATCTGGAAATTTTCCAGCCGCAATTGTGAGTCTTGTACCATTTATCTGTCCATCAAGCCAAACATGGTCCTGAAAAAACAACACACCATGAACTGGATACTGATAAGTGCCTACCAAACTCTCTGTTTGAATACTCCATGTTCCCCACTGAGTTTGACTCTGGGAATTTGTACAATTATTTGGAGCTGAAACTAGTGCACGTACTACATTGAGTGTGTATGTTCCATTTGTATTGAGAATGACGTGATAACCTTGAGCAGGACTTCCACCAAATTGAGATTGAGTGTAATTTACTCCGTCAGATTGGGCAGTTGTTTCCAATTGTTGTAAGTTTGAAATTAATCCAGAAAAATCTACAGCAGGAACCGGGAATTGTCTGCCGGCAGAAAAAATATCTGGTCGACTCGGCACCGACGCTGGAGGTTGCGAATCAGCTGGAGAAATCTGAGTATAAACACCAAACTCGCTTAAGCCGTTGTCAGGATCTACATAAATAGATTGTGCACTTGAGACAACGTTATTCGCCACACCATCAAAATGAATTCCGTAATTTGATTTGATTGGTCCATTTACGATCGTACCAGATCCAAAACGCATATTATCATTAGCAACGATGGCATATTGAGCGAGTGACGGGACGGCAAGAGTAGCCTGAATAGTGCGAACCACATTCCCATTACCCAGTGTTGAACTTGCAATACCTTTTGAGATAACGATAACTTTCGTCGACCCGATCGGAGGTGGAGTTATTGTCAAAGTAAAACTACCGATAATAGTTCCATTTTTGTCCGGAAAAGTATGCACGTAGGGACCATAATTACCTCCACCAACCAAACCAGGATCATTGGTACCATCCATGTAATCAACTGGAAATTGAGCTATATGCCATCGATAATAGTCAATTCCAGCTTCTGCAATCTGGAATGCTTGTTCGCGTGCGGTCGAAACACGCGTGCTTACAAGAAGTGCCGCTCCCCAATTAACCAAGCCAATTGTCATCGTCACGGTTATGGCTGCAAAAACTAGAACTGTAAGCAAAATATCGCCACGAGCATCGCACCTGCGGTTTTTCATGTACGTACTCTTCTTCATAGATTTGTTTTTAGATTACGCAAACTCATATCAGTCGTGTATGTTACGAAGGTGGGTGATTTATTTGGGTCAGTGTCCAACGTAAGATTCATTCTAATCAACGTTATTGCGCTCAAAGTTACCGGCTGTGAAAGAGGCAATTCGGAACCCGTATAAGTATTATCGAAGTATTCTAGAAGCGGAGTAGTCGAAGAGTTTCGAACATTTGATATCAAAGTTGTCGTGCTTTGATTTGATGCGGAATAAGAAAGTGGCAATCCTGTCGGCACGATCACGGCCCTATAAACTGTATTACCAATCAAACTATAAGTAATTTGGTCTGGTGTACCATTACCGTTTGGATCAGAAAAAAAAGAAAGCGTATTTGTGGCAGCTGTGACGATCGGGTATGCACCAGTTGCGCTCGGCGACATAGATCTGACTTCTTTTATTATAGTTTTGAATATTACTTGTGCATCTGTCGATGTTTCTAGCGAACCAGATATCGATCTCTGGTAAGAAAAAATATTCGCTTCAAAAGTTCCGACAGCAACCATGATAACAATAAAAATACCAAGCGTAATGAGAGTTTCAACGAGAATCATGCCTTTCATAGGTTTATTATACTACGGTCCCAAATTAATCGTTTGACTTTGCCAACCAGACGAAATGTTCACTGAACCACTCCAAGAAGTATATCCGCCGCGTGAAACGGTTATATTATATAAACCAGTTGATAAACCACTGAACATAACTTGCCCAGGTGGTATACAAGAAGATGTGTAAGTAAATGAAACTCCGGAAAGGATCGGCGTAGAAGTCGCAACTGCCGTAGAAAATAGTGCAAGATACCTCATAAATTCATTCCCATTATGCACACCGGCAATTGGTGAGTTGTTGGTAGTGTAATAAGTCGCGTCTGTCCCATCTGGCCCAACATAATTCCAGGTAGTCGTCGCGGTAATTACAGAATTTGAAGCGAGTTGAAATTTTAGACTGTTTGCTCCGGCGTCAGCAGGCTGACTTGTTGGATTCCATGAAAGTGTATAGAAATTACTGACAGACCCAGTGTCAAAAGTTGAAGATTCCAAACGTCCAAACGAAGCATATGAACCAAAAGAATTTTTCAATTTAACTGTTCCAGCTAGAGATGTATCAACACCACCGTCATCAGCAAAATATTTACTTGGATTAGTGAGGTTGTCTTGACCACTGCCGGCTGACCAATCAGCTTGATTCATAAACCCCTGACCAGTTATGAGTGTTTTATCGACACCACCAGCACCCGTCAAATGAACAGTCGCACCAGAAAGAGGAAGCTGTGTTGCGTTGTCTACAACTGTCACCATGAGACTATTTGCTTGCCTTGGTGCAACAACTATTTGTACATTTTGAGAATTTCCAGGATTTATAACGAACGGACTCAAAGGTGTGATACCGGCAACATCATAAAAAGAATCAGTTGGGGTTAGAACATACGTATCCCATTCGAGAGATGGCAAATCGAATGTACCAACTCCGTTTGTAACAAAGTTTTGATTATATTTAAATATGGGTGCACCGCTGTTATTTGTACCGACAACTTTTGTGCCAGCCAAAGAAAAATGTATTCCGCCAACAGGTGCACACATTGGTGTGACGCTTGAAATATGCAGTGAGGCTGTGTGATCAATAGACAAAGTCAGAGGCGTAACTTGTTGAGTAAGGATTGTTACATCTGGTTTTGTTGGATTTGGATTCCCGAGCCCTGAAGCATAAGTCTGTTCACTTGAATAACCAGCCTTACTTGCAACAACGTGATAAGAATTCAATCCTTGTGGTACACCAACAATATCCAAGACACCACCGTTGTTTGTAACGTCATGATCTTGAACAGAAGAACTAGCTGTATTGGTCATATCGATAGTCGCACCAGAAACAGGATGGCCATCGGCATCAAGAACCGAAACTGCAAGAGCTCCGCCAGTTGAGGCTGACTGTAAATTCGCTGGCGCCACTTGGCCAGTCAAATAAACTGGTTGAAAATTTTGACAAGTTGCACAGTCAATCTCGACTTCAATAAGTTTACTACTTGCTTGAAGCGTTGAAGTAGATAGGTTCATATTTCTAATCGTCAAATTTAAGGTAAAGTCCACGCCACCGCGCGTTATTGTTTGCGTCTGCAACAAATTCCCTTGCGGAATTCCATTCGTTAATCCAACATTCACATATGGCATATTACGGATGATTTCAAATTCTTCATCAGCCAAAGCCAAGGCCAACAACCTAGACTGGTTCGTATGGGCAAGTTGGAAAAGGCTAGTATAAGAACCATAAGCTGCTGTCACAACGATCAGAAATACCGCAACACCAACGATGATTTCAACCAAGGAAAAACCATGACCTTGAAATCCTGTCAGAAATCCTATCCGATTTTGAAGTTTAAATTTCATCTAAATAGTATTCATCTAAGTGGCATACGCCTAAATAGCATTCGCCAAAGAATACATAGGAGAAATCATGGCGATAGCAAAGAATGCCACAGCTCCACCAATTAGAACAATAAGAAATGGCTCTATTATCGTAGACATATCACGCGTCTTTTGTTCCACGTCATCCTCGTAGTAATGAGCCACACCCAGAAGCATTTCGTTGATTTTTCCTGTCTCTTCTCCAACACTCAACATTTCCGCGAAAAATGGTGGGTATAATTTGTCATATTCTGCAAAAATCTTGGACATAAGTTCACCTTTTCTAATAGAATCCTTGGCTTTTTCTAACACCGCACGAAAATGTACATTTTGCACAACCGAAGCTGTAATATCAAGCGATTCAATAACATTAACTCCGGAATTCATAAGAGATGAAAGAGTGCGTGCTGCACGGGCAGTATTCACTTCTTGAACTAGACCTCCGATCAAAGGTATCTTCAAAACAAATTTATGTAAAATATATTTACCAGAAGATTTACGAGACCACGAATACAAACATGAACCGACCAGGACCAAAATAATAAGAACCAATAGACCTCTATCTTGAATAAGATTACTTATAGCAAGCAAGAATTGTGTGGTTGGTGGCATAGCAACTTTGAGCTCTGTAAAAGTCTTCATCAAAGTTGGCACGACCAGAATGAACATTAATACTCCAACAATTATCATAACCGTCAAAATAACTGCTGGATACATCAGTGCACCACGAATGCGCTTCTCTAAGTTATGAGAACTTTCAAGCTGTATTGCCAGGGTCTTCAAAGATCCTGCTAATGTTCCACCTTGTTCACCAGTTCTAACCATGGAAACAAAGAGTGAAGAGAAGATTTTTGGGTGCACTTCGAGTGCGTGCGCAAAAGTAACACCTTTATCAATCTCGGTGATAATGTCGCCAATTACAGCCTTGGGTCCAGCTGCCTGTGTCTGCCTCTCAAGAACAGACAAAGCCCGTGACAACGATAATCCCGCATCTAACATTGAACCCAAATTCCTAGCAAAAGTTATTTTGTCCGCAGTCTTGAATTTTTTTGATGAAAAACCCAACGATATTTTCATATTTAGACCGCCAGACCCTAGACCTTTTATTCCCAAGAAACTTTTTTTATCTTTATCCAAAACATCTACAACTTCAGCTCCACTTTCACGTATAATTTTATATAACTCATAACGATCAACAGCATCCTTTTTTCCAGAATAGATTTCTCCATTAGGTTTTTTTGCTTTGAAAATGAAATGTGCCATATTATTCTGATACCACACGCAAGACTTCCTCGATCGTAGTCAGGCCAGCCACGCATTTGTATATACCATCTTCCACCATAGTCAACATTCCCTCTTTTTGGGCCTGATCTTCTATCTCTGTTGACGTTGCACTTTTCATGACAAGTGTTTTTATACTTGGTGTCATACGCAAAATCTCATGAATCCCTATGCGTCCTTTGAAACCATCATCCGAAGCACTATTACTGTTGGCACTAGCAGGTGAACTTGGTACAGATTTATAAAAATAAATATTATTCCAAGTATCTTCTGGTTTTACTATTTTTTCATCCTTGAGGGCCTTGAGGACACGTTCCATATCAACGTTTTTCTCAAGTCTTGCAAATTCTTCTTTTGAAAGAAGGAATCTTTCCTTATTTTCTGTAAGACGACGAACGAGGCGCTGACCTATGACAATATCGAGGGTAGAAACTAGGAGAAATGGCTCAACTTTCATATCGAGTAGGCGTGGAATAGCTCCAGCTGCAGAATTTGTGTGCAAAGTCGACAAGACTAAATGGCCAGTAAGGGCTGCATTTACCGCCAAAGCCGCTGTTTCATTATCACGGATTTCTCCCACCATTATTATGTCAGGATCCTGACGGACTAGCGTACGAATTCCTTGAGCAAAAGAAAAACCAATCTCTGGACGAACCTGTGTCTGGTTGATACGAGCCATTTGATACTCTATAGGATCTTCTATCGTAGAAATATTTACATCAGGAGTATTGAGAACATCGAGCATTGTATAAAGTGAAGTGGTTTTTCCTGAACCCGTTGGGCCTGTTGTAAGAATCATACCGGTCGTGAGGTTGAGTGCATGATGTATACGCTCCAATCCTTCTCCGTGAAAATTCAAATATTCCAAAGTAAAACCGGATATACTTTCGCGCAAAAGACGCATAACAATTTTCTCACCATAATATGTCGGTAAAATAGAAACACGAAATGACACTTTTTCATTGTTTAGGTCAGTTTTAAAACGACCGTCTTGTGGAAGTCTCTTTTCATCTAGTTTCAAGCTAGCCAAAACTTTGATACGAGCACTAATAGAAGGGGCGGCATGTTTTGGTAGAACCATAGCATCATGTAGAAGTCCGTCTATACGGTAACGTACCAGAACCTGATCTTCCATTGGTTCTATATGAATATCAGAAGCACCCTGCAAAGCGGCATGTTTAATAAGGGTTTCTACTATGCGAATGACTGGCAAATCTTCCGCAATTTTCGCCAAATCAGATTCGGAAGATAATTCACTAGTTGATCTGGTCAAAGCCGCTGTTTCTTTTTGTAAAATATCTCCAAATTCAGCTTTAAGACTTTTCTGATATTGAACAAGAGCTTCTTTAATCGAATCAGTATCCGTAAGTCTCGGCAAAATCTTGAGACTGACTTTCTTTTTTATAAAATCTATAGCTGACAGATCGTTCACATCCAACATTGCCACTTCTAGACCCATGTCACTCTTTTTGAAAGCAACAATGTTATGACCACGCGCGATAGGTTCTGGAATCAACGAAAGTGTATCAAAAGCAATTTTCTTTCCTTTGAGATCAACGAAAGGTATACCTATCACGTAGGCTTGCATACGATGAAGGTTGTCGATAGTAATTTTTCCGGAAGAGACAAGCACATCGCCTAGTCTTTTTCCAGAAGCGCCCGTTTCTTTTTGAGCATCTTCAAGATCAGTCTTGGATACAAGTCCAGAATCAGAAATAAATTTATAGAGCTGGGTATCTTCGACGAGCACAGTACTTATATTTTAACAGAAAATGTAACCACGCGCATTAATAAAAAATCGCACGAGGCATCGATGGCTGCCTTTACTTTTATGTTAGGCTATGCTATCCTATTGTCACGTAACAGTTCGCCAATCCGGCGGACTTGTTTGTTAAAAAGACCCGCCGTCGGGCACGTAAAATTTAATAACAACCGTCTTCGGCGGAAAATAACAATGCACAAAGTGCTAAATATATGTTTGATCTTAAAGTAATAAATTCAGTAGTCCTACAATTGGAAGAAGAGCGTGGTATCCCTCGTGAAAAAACTCTCGAGGCAATTGCTATGTCCCTCGCTACTGCTTACAAAAAAGAGTATGGCAAAAAAGGCCAGATAATTCGCGCATCATTCGATGAAAATTCCGGTGGTGTAGAATTTTGGCAAGTAAAAATCGTCGTTGATCGCAACCAAATCATCATGGAAGGTGACGAGGAGGTCACACACGAGGATATAAAGAATGCCAATGTTGACGACATCAAGATTCGTTTCAATCCAGAACAGCATATGCTCATCGAAGACGCACGTCGCATCAAGAAGGACGCTGTCATCGGTGATGAAATTGTATTCCCTCTCGAAGCCAAAGCTGATTTCGGTCGCATTGCTGCTCAAACAGCAAAGCAGATCATTATTCAGAAAATCCGTGAAGCAGAAAAAGTTTCTGTCATGGGAGAATACGGTGCAAAAGAAGGCGAAATCGTTGCTGGTATCGTCGAGCGTGTCGAGCGTGGCATGGTTCACGTAGACATGGGACGTGCCGTTGGTCTTATTCCTTATGAAGAACAGATTCCTAGTGAACGTTGGAAAACAGGAGATCGCATTCGTGCATATCTTTATGCCGTTGAAGAGTCCCCACGTGGAATTGTTTTGAAACTTTCTCGTGCTCATCCAAAATTCCTCGCAAAACTTTTTGAAACTGAAGCTCCAGAAATCGCAGCTGGTACAGTTGAGATCAAAGCCATTGCTCGCGAAGCTGGTTCACGTTCAAAGATCGCTGTTATTTCACATGACCCACACATTGATCCAATCGGTTCTCTCGTCGGTCAGCGTGGCGTTCGTGTCTCTACGGTTACCAGTGAATTGTCAGGAGAAAAGATCGATATCGTCGAGTGGAATGAGGATGCTGCTCTATTTATAGAAGAAGCTCTCTCACCTGCTGAAGTAGTCAAACTCGAACTCGATGACAGCTCACACCGCGCTGTTGTCACAGTCACTGAAGATGAACAATCACTCGCTATCGGTAAAGGTGGTCAGAATGTTCG
>CAIVGA010000046.1 GCA_903905325.1 uncultured bacterium | reverse complement strand
CAGAAGAGAAATCAGGACAGCTTTATTTACTCACTTAGGTCAGGCCTCGAGACATACCTCGTGGGCTCTGCCCCGAGGTAATTGATTTACATAATTATGGCTGTTCACAAAAGCCACAGGATCTATAATTTACGCGACAAGGTCGCAGGTTTTACTCTGATAGAGATGCTTATCGTTATAGTTATAATTTCAGTTGTTTCGCTTGTTACTGCACCTTTGGGCATTCAGTTTTACAACGATCAGACAATTATTGGGATGCAGGGAAGTTTCGGTGATACTCTTACAAGAGCACGTAGCCAATCAGTTGTTCAAAAAAACGATTACAATTACGGTGTTTGCATTCTTAATTCTGCAAGTTCGACGATCCAGTATGTGTTGTATACAGGTGCCGCTGGGATACCTTGTTCGGGACATAATGCACCTACGGATGAAATTTATCCTCTACTCACCAATACGCTAGTAACATTGCCACTTGTTGCACCGTATACTTCTTCAACAACAGAAATAAATTTTGCAAAACATACCGGAACACCTACGGCTACTGGTACAATCACTATTGCATGGAATGGATTCGTCAAGACTTTGACGATTGACAGTCTTGGTACTATCGTTGAAAAATAATTATAATTATTCTATATGAGCAAAACTTTTTATAAAAATAACAAAATCGCTGAGTTTGGTCTAAACGCAGGTTTTAGTTTACTGGAACTTGTATTAGCGATCGCTATATTTGCTATTGGTTCTATTGTTGCTGGAAATTTGATTATAGATGCAAATACCTCTACCCGTATTGATCTAGACAAAGCTGAAGCAGTACAGATAGCTCGAGAGGGTATAGAAGCGGTGACTTCTATACGTGATTCTGGATTTGCAAATATAGCGACGACCACACCGTGGCCACACGGGCTCATGGCTGGACCTAGTGGTAGTTGTTCAGATTGTGGCTGGGCATTTTCACCGGCTTCATCTACTGTAGTTGACACAAGGTTTTATCGCTCTATTTACATAACTCTTACTCCTTCAAGTGCACCTTTTACTAGTATTTCTACAGCCAACGTCACAAGTACTGTTGCTTGGATAAATGCACGAGGTTTCAGCGACTCTGTCAGTTTGAATACAGTTTTTACTAATTGGCACCAGCCTGGTTCATAAAACTATGATTATTAATACACAAAAAAGTTTTTTTGGTCAGAGAGGATTTATAGCCTTGATTACAGTTCTTATTATTACGGCTGTTTCGATTATTATTGGTACGACAATAGTTTTGAAATCTATAAGTCATTCTTCTATGAGTTTGTCTGAGTTATATTCAGCTCAGGCTTGGGCTTCAGGTAATGGCTGTGTGGAATATGTTTTGGGGCAGTATTCTATAGCTTCTACTTCTTGGGATTTTTCTACAACAACTGGATACAAGGGTAATGAGACAAGAATTATAGGGGGTATACCTTGCTTCATAAATACCATTACTTCGACCGGTACAAATTATCGCCTAATAAATGCCTCCAGCACAGTTTCTGGTTTTGTGCGTAAATTGCAGGTTGTCGTAGCTACAAATACACCTCAATCTGTGGTATCATCTTGGCAAGAAGTCGGTGATTTTTAGTCTCTAATGATTATGCAAAATACCTCAATTTCAGAATTCAATGATAAAGTTAAGTGTTGGAAGGTAAAGCTTCAAAAATTGTTGAATACAAATTTCGATCGAGCTTTTGGTTTGGATATTTCTGATCAAACTATCGAAATTGCCGAACTTAGCAAATTATTTCGTTTTTCTATAGAAAATTATGGTCGTACTGAATTGCCTGAAGGGATCATTAAAGATGGACGAATATTAGATGAAAAGGCTTTGGTGGGGCGAATAAAGCTTTTATTACAGAACGTAAAACCACGTCACGTTTCAACCAATAAGGTCATTTTGTCTTTGCCAGAATCTCAAGTTTTTATACACCATTTTGTGCTTAATACTATTTTGAGTGGTGCAAACTTGAGACTTATGGTCCAGAAAGAGATTGTCAAAATTTTGCCTATAAATCCGTCACGAATGTATTGGGATATTCAAGTAAAGACTTTGACGGTAGGCGATGTCAATCCTCTTGGTGGTACGAGTATTGTTTTTATTGGCATTCAAAAAGATGTAGCGGAGAGTTATGTGCGTGTTTGTAACGCTGTAGGGCTAGATGTAGCAGGTTTAGGACTAGAACCATTAAGTGTTGCTCGTCTACTCATAAGTCCTGGTGATGCGGTTACTGCTATAGTTGATTTGGGTAGTCATACTACGAATGTTAGTTTGATAAAGGGAAATGATGAGCTTGAGATGACTATAACAATACCAATAGGTGGACATGACATGACCAAAGCTATAGCACAGGGTCTCAATGTCGACGAGACTGTTGCTGAAACAAAAAAAGTTGAAGTGGGTTCCGGAACATCAGATGAGCTATTCTTTTTGATTGAGCCGGTAGTAAAGAATATAGCTAGTGAGATAAGTCGTACACTTTTCTATTATGAAAGTGTTTTTAAAGATAAGGTCGGTTCAGTCCTTTTGGTTGGTGGCGCTTCTGTTATGGGCGGTATTAAAGAAAAGATAGGGGAGGTTGTTGGTAAACCTATTACCTCAGCTTCGCATTTCAATAATTTTGAAAATCTCGATATGATTAGTGCCAAAATTGCAGACAAAAAAATTGTACCGATGTTGTATACCAGTGTCATTG
>CAIVGA010000045.1 GCA_903905325.1 uncultured bacterium | reverse complement strand
ATACTACAACTACGAAAGAAAACAGTGGACAAGAAAAAAGATGGCGCCTGTAGAATACAGAAATCATCTTTTGTCTAGAGTAGGTTAGGGGGTTTCTAAAGTGTCTACTAAAAGGGGTACGTATCACAATTTCGCCGAACAAAACCTGCCAAGTGGCGGGTTTTTATTTATCCCGCATTATAGACACTCATCGCCTTCTCACGACTTTCCTTGATCAACATTTCTACAGCTTCAATAGCTTTTTTACTAACTTTTTTGAGCTCCTTTATTTCATCATCTTTGAGTGGTCCAAGAATAAATTTCAATACTTTATCATCACCATGTGGAACCTTGGCGTCGCCATTAGCTTTCTCGGGTGCTGTGCCAATACGGAAACGTACAAAACCTTCGGTCTTCACAGCTTTTATAATTGACTCCAAGCCATTGTGTCCACCAGAACTCCTATTAAAAGAAATTTTCATGCGACCAAGTGGCAAATTGAAGTCATCATAAATAATGATCAAATGTTCCGCAGCCTTAGCACTCTTTACCAGCGAGCCGACAGACTTACCAGAATTATTCATGAAAGTTTCTGGTGCTATGAACTGCACTTTCTCTTTCCAAACTTTCCCTTCTGCAACCTGTGCGTTTATCTTTTTATTAAATTTGAATTCCCCTTCATCTCCTTTGGCAAATTCCTTTCTGATAGCTTCAAGAACGATACGACCAACATTGTGTCGTGTATTTTCATATTCAGCTCCAGGATTTCCAAGTCCGACAATTATATAAGGCATGGATGAATTATACTTAAAACTTGCATCGAAGCAAATTTAAGAATACAATACGCCCAATATGACCCCTGATTTGAAAGAAAAAACACCAATAGCACAAGCATCAGCAGTCGCCCCAAAAACATGGAAGCAAGACCTCGTGGAATGGATCAAAGTTATCATCGTCGCACTCATCATCGCATTACCTATTCGCTACTTTGTTGCCGAGCCTTTTATAGTAGATGGGGCCTCTATGGACCCAACTTTTTCTACAGGACAATTCCTTATAGTTGATCGTTTAACATACGATTTTACAAAACCACATAGAGGTGACGTGATTGTTTTTAAATACCCAGGAGATACTAGTGTTTATTATATAAAACGCATTATTGGCCTGCCTAGTGAAACCGTAAATGTAGACAACGGTAAAGTCTCTGTAGTAGAGCCTTCAACCAATAACTCCACGAGCTCTACAGTTATTAATCTGAACGAAAGTTACATCGCTCCAGGACACCTTTCTAGTGACACGGTCCACACAACACAACTTGGCCCTACTCAATATTTCGTAATGGGAGACAACCGAACACAAAGTTATGACTCACGCGCCTGGGGACCAGTAGATTCCAAACTTATCATCGGACGACCGATCGTGAGACTTTTGCCAATTACATCATTATCAATATTGCCAGGCGAAGCACAGAATAAATAATATGAAAAAGAAAACAAACTCAAATTCAAAATTTATTCCTTATGATCATTTAGATAAAATTGGAGAAGTGGCGCTCTACTACGGTTTCGCCCCGATGAAATGCCCGGCCGTTTCAAAAGCTGATCTCGATGCTGCAAAAGATGTCATGGAAGGAGACCACGTCGACGACGAAACTGATAGTCATGGTCGCTTCCCTTTACATGCCGAAGAAAAAATCGCATTCCTTCGTGCTTATCAAGAACAGAATATGCACAACTTGCCACAGCCAGTTATGCTTTACTTCAAAGATCCTTGCCGAAGCCCTCTCAAAAAAAGTCATGGGCCTCGTTACGCAGACCTTGAAATCATGGGGGCATCTAGTTCAATTGCTGAAGCTACTTTGATCCAAGCTGCTCGTGCCATGCTCGCTGAAGAAAAATACGAGAACACTTGCGTCGAAATAAATTCTATTGGTGATCGTGATTCTATAGCTCGTTTTACTCGTGAACTAACAGCTTATTATCGTAAACACATTAACGACATGACTCCAGAATGTCGTCAGATGCTCAAGCGTGATCCTTTTGAGCTCCTAGCTTCTCATGACGAATCAGCCAAAGAGCTCAATTCTCATGCACCAAAATCTATAGATTTTCTTTCAGAAACCAGTCGCACTCACCTCGAGGAAGTTTTGGAATATTTAGAGTCTCTCAATATTCCTTATGCTATAAATAACGGCCTTATTGGTAATAGAAAATATTGTACTGAAACTGTCTTTACAATCATCAACGCTGATACAACAAAAAAAGATTCTCATCAACATTTATTGGCGGTAGGTGTACGTTACAACGGCCTCGCCAAAAAAATTGGTGCCAAACGCGATATTCAAGGTGTTGGTATTTCCCTTCTTATAAAAAATAATGTGTCAGCTTTGCGCAAACCTCTTCCAAAATCAAAGCGTCCTATTACTTCGTTTATCCAGCTCAGTCTCGAATCCAAGCTTTTATCACTTATCATTATCGAACAACTTCGCCAGTCCAAGATTCCTCTTTATCTTTCTTTGGCCAAAGACCGTCTCGGTGCACAAGTTTCTTCTATTGAAAAACATCATACTCCATACATTATTGTAATGGGAAAAAAAGAGGCTATGGAAAAAACTGTCATCGTCCGTCGTACAGATACTCACGCCCAAGAAATTGTGCCATTGGATCAACTTTCAAAGCACATGAAAAAGATTGAGACGCAGTATTGGAAATAGTATTAAATCGGGAAAATAATGATTATGAAATGTTTAATTTTTTACATGGCTAGGTAACACCCTCTCTAAATATCAATTTGCTGCAAGTGAGAATGATTCGCAAATTCGTGTCAAAATAGCCTTATTTCTACGTCGACAAATGGGAATGATTCCCACTTACAATAAATGATGTTTTTGAGAGTATGCTCTCCATAGAGAGAATATTTCCAAAGGAATATCCTAAACGTAAACACTCCAATACTGTACAAAACCTTTCAATCCTATCGTTAACTTGCAAGCATAGTGCTGACATGTTATTATCTACCCCGCAAACAAATACCATGATAAACGTAGAAATCAACCGCAATCCAGGAGAAAACAGTGTCAGCATACTGCGCCGTTTTAGCCGTAAAGTCCAAAGCTCTGGCGTTATTCCTCGTGTCCGCAGCCTCCGTTTTAATACTCGTGTCCAGTCTCACTATAAAGTTAAAGTTCGCACCCTCAAGACCCTTTCAAAGCGTGCAGAAATGGCAGAACTCATAAAACTCGGTAAAGCTCCAGTTGAAACAAAGAGACGCAGATAATGTTAGAATTCAAAAAAATTGCTAGTAAAATACTCGGAAAGAAATATTCTCTGAGTTTTTCTTTTATATCGCCAGCCAAAATTAAAAAACTGAATCTTATTTATCGTGGAAAAAACCATGCGACCGACATCCTATCATTCCCTCTTTCAAAAAATGAAGGTGAAATTTATATATGCAAATCCGAGGCTCGTAAAGAAGCCAAGAAATTTGGCAGAACTTACGAAAATTTCATGAAATTCCTATTTATCCACGGTTGTGTGCATTTGAAAGGTTTCGATCATAGCGCTACAATGGAGAGTATCGAAGCCAAGCTACAAAAACAATTTCGGGTATAATATACAAATGGCACGTTCAACAATTACAGGCATAGACATAGGAACATATTGCGTCAAGGTAATTGTTGCAGACGCTCACGAAAAGACTGAGCGTGGTTTTCCTAGAATTATCGCTGTCGGTACAGCTGAGACTCGAGGCGTACGACATGGTTACGTTACGAACCTTCGCGATGTTTCAGAAAGTGTTGA
Organism: uncultured bacterium; assembly: GCA_903905325.1. Classification (GTDB taxonomy): domain Bacteria; phylum Patescibacteriota; class Minisyncoccia; order Phycocordibacterales; family PALSA-1337; genus C7867-002. Next base: position 13,368 of record CAIVGA010000045.1, on the reverse strand, counting down.
GCAAGCTATCGCTGAAGCTGAGAAAAAAGCTGGTGTCAAAATCAAGAGCGCATTTCTAGGAATAGGTGGCATCGGATTAGAAAGCACTGTCGTCACAAGTACTCTTATAACATCTAGAGCTGACGCTGAAATTACAGACCTCGATGTAAAAAAAATTAATGAGCAATGCGAGAAAGATATTCCTCAATCAGTTATAGCCAACCGTAGAGTCATTTTTAATATTCCTTTGCAATTTAAAATTGACGGTGTTCCAACCCTTGGTACTCCTATTGGTATGGCTGGCAACAAACTCGAGAAGAAAACTCTCTTCATTACTTGTCTCGATCACCATGTGGCCGATCTCATTCAAGCTGTGAACGAAGCCGGAGTAAAAGTTGAAGATATAATGGCTTCACCTATCGCAGCAGGATTTGTCACTCTTTCCAAAACGCAGAAAATCGCCGGCTGTGTCCTGACAAATATCGGATCAGAAACTGTATCTATTGCTGTTTTTGAAAATAATATTCCAGTTTCACTTGAAGTTTTTCCTATTGGTTCTACCGACATCACGAATGATATTGCTCTTGGTTTGCGTGTACCACTCGAAGAAGCTGAACAAATTAAGATTGGTGCTATAACTGGTAGTTCATATCCTCGTAAGAAACTTGAGGAAATTGTCGCTGCCAGATTGTCAGATATTTTTGAACTTATCGAGGCTCATTTGAAAAAAATTGGACGTAATGGACTATTGCCGGCTGGTATTATTATTACCGGTGGTGGATCTGGTCTCACTTCTATAGAGGCTATGGCCAAAGTTGCCCTCAAACTTCCTGCACGCATTGGGTCAATCGGCGTTTCCAACGGTGGATCTTCTTTCAAAGATGCTACATGGGCTGTTGCTTATGGACTTTGTATTTGGGGTGCTCATGCAGACGAAGGAACTGAGATAGACACTTCTGTACGTTTTATGAAGAACGCTTTCAAAGCTGGCAAGAGTTGGATTAGTAAATTTCTGCCATAGTTTTTTCGCGACAGTTTAATTAAAAATATCTATGACACTCACAACACATGCTGTAATTGGCGCCGCTATGGCTAGTACCATGCCGACGCATCCTGTGATCGGATTCACGCTTGCATTCGCCAGTCACTTTTTACTCGATGCTATTCCACACTGGGATTATCCACTGAATTCATATAAAGCAGACAATGAAAATCACCTTAACGACGATATGCCGATTAATAAAGGATTTTTTATTGATTTGTCAAAAATCGGAGTTGATATGTTATGTGGAATTTTGTTGGTGCTAATATTTTTCGGTTTCAAGGACGGCACCATATCAGCAACAAATATTACTTGGGTACCTTTCATTGGTTTAGTTGGCGGTGTCCTCCCAGACGCACTTCAATTCGTTTATTGGAAATGGCGTCATCAGCCCTTGATAGCTCTTCAAAAATTTCATCTTTGTATACATGCGAAAAGTGATTTTAATGGCAAACCTTTGATTGGGGTGCCTTTTCAGATGGTGGTGATTTTGGTAGGAGTGGTTGTGGCGAAGATGATAATTAACTTGTGAAATAAATTTTGTCACATATAACACACCCTTAAACCACCCTCAACACTGCCCAAATAATTGTTGGGAGAAAAGCTAGAGCTAAAGTCAAAACCGCAAGTTTGCCATGTTTCTCTTCTGGAAAATGTCTAAGCACTGCAATCTTCGTAGATAATCTCAAAATACAAAAAACGTCGACCAGTAAAACAAACATAGAAGTCACTGCAAAAAATTGCCACTCTGGAACGAGTGCCAAAACAAATATCACAACAAAATTCCAAATAATAAGTAAAGCTGAAACAGAAGCACAAAGAATATAATTGCGTTTTGTATGACTCAACTTAGCAAGTTTCATATACCAATATATTACCACACAAATTCACAATATTTGCACTAGTATAAGTCGACCCACGTGCCCCCTTGTTTCTCTTATTCTCTATGGTAAGATATGCGCTACATAACACCCATGCCCAATATAACCCCAGATATCGAAGCTTTCGCACGTATTAAAGTCCTTGGAGTTGGTGGTTCCGGAGGTAATGCCGTAAATCACATGATCGCCCACAAGGTTCGTGGTGTCGATTTTATTGCTATAAACACAGACTCTCAGGATCTTCATCGTTCTCTTGCAAAGAAGCGTGTTCACATTGGTAAAAATATTACTCGTGGACTCGGTACTGGCATGAACTCCGACCTTGGTCGCAGAGCCGTAGAAGAGACTCGCGATGAGATTCAAGAAATCATCAAAGGTGCAGACATGGTTTTTGTAACTTGCGGACTTGGTGGTGGAACAGGTAGCGGTGCTTCTCCAATGGTTGCTCGTGTTGCAAAAGAGCTCGGCTGTCTCACTGTCGCCGTTGTTACCAAGCCTTTCTATTTCGAAGGACGTCAGCGTGCTCGTATTGCAGAAGTTGGTCTCGAAGAACTTCGTAAAGAAGTCGATGCTATCATCATCATTCCGAACGACCGTCTTCTTTCTGCTATCGACAAAGCTACAACCGTCAAGAATGCTTTCTCAATGTGTGATGAAATCCTCCGTCACGCCGTCGAAGGTATTTCAGATCTCATTACTACACCAGGTATCATCAACATCGACTTCGCAGATATTCGTACTGTCATGGAAAATGCTGGCCCAGCGCTTATGGGTATCGGTACTGCTACTGGCGAGAACCGCGCCGTCGAAGCCGCTAAAGCCGCTATCAATTCCCCACTCCTCGATGTTTCTATCACAGGCTCAAAGGGCGTTCTATTCTCCATCGCTGGTGGTGAAGATCTTACAATGTTCGAAATCCAAGACGCCGCCAAAGTCATTACAGAATCTATTGACCCAGAAGCCAAAATTATCTTTGGTACAGTCAGAGATGATAAGCTCAAGAAAAATGAAATCAAGATCACTGTTATCGCAACTGGTTTTCCAGAAGGAAGTCCAACAGCTCTCAAGATCGGTGGAACAAATACTTCAGCAGGCCTTTCTGGTGGTATGAGTGAATCAACTATTTCTTCTTTCAATAAGAGTTCTGACAAAGAAAAAGGTAAAATCCATCATGCTCCACTAGAGTCAAAGCGTGAAAGCGTCGCTACCTCTGTTTCAGTTTCAAGTTCTTCTAGTGAGAAAGTTGTTGATCTAAAGAAATCTGCTCCAGCCGCCAAGCCTGTTGAGGATAATGATGACTGGGGTGCAGTTCCAGCTTTCTTGCGAAGAAGTAGACTAAAATAAAATCTAAGTTCGTGCTAAAATCTTCTGTATGATTTATGACCTTGCAATAATCGGAGGAGGACCGGCCGGTGCTGCAGCTGCTGTTTATGCTGCACGCAAACGACTCAAAAGTGTTTTCATAACAAAAGATTGGCTTGGTCAGAGTAATGTTTCAGAAAAGATCGAGAATTGGGTTGGAACTGTGGCTATTTCTGGACTAGATTTATCAAAAAGTTTGGAACAGCACGCCAAAGCTTACGCAGATGGTATTATCGATTTCAAAGAAAGTGAAGGTTGCACTGCTGTTACAAAAAATTCTGGTGGAAAAATAACGTCAACCTTCACAATCAAAACTGACAAAGGCTCATATGAATCCCGCGCTGTTATTGTGACAAGCGGTAGTCGTCGTCGCCAACTCGAAGTCCCATGTGCAAAAGAATATGAACACAAAGGACTTACATATTGTGCTACTTGTGACGGACCTATATACGCTGACCAAGATGTTGTAGTAATTGGCGGAGGTAATGCTGGCTTCGAAAGCGCTGCTCAGCTACTCGCTTATTGTAAAAGTGTTACCGTGCTTGTTCGTAGTGATATCAAAGCCGATCCTGGTACAGTTGCCGCCGTCATGAAGGATCCAAAAGCCAAAGTCATTACAAATGCCATTCCAAAGCAGGTTAAAGGATCACAATTTGTGACTTCACTTGTTTATACAGCCATAGACGCAAACAACTCACAGGTCAAAGGTGCACAAACTTCAAAAGAAGTAGAAATCCCAGTAACTGGTATCTTTGTAGAAATCGGTTCATTACCAAATACTGACTTTTTGAAAGGTTTGGTGGAATTGGATAAATTTAACCATGTCAAAGTAGACGCTCGAAATCAACGAGCATCAGTCGATGGAATTTGGGCTGCTGGAGATTGTACTGACGGACTTTACCATCAGAATAATATCGCAGTTGGAGACGCCGTAAAAGCAATTGAGGATATTTACTCATATTTGCACGCACAAAAGTAAAATATTGGTACGCGAGACCTTGTGCGTTTTTTACTTGCATGCACCCCAAAGTCCTAGAGCTGCTTTCTGTGCAATTTTCTGATCAACACGAAATTCTGATTGAAAAGAATACGGCGTCCCGACTGTATATTCCATAGCGTAACCATCTTTGATCATAGCCTCGTTATAAAAGAGTCCATCATCACGATAAGCATACATCAAATACCGACCATACTTATCCATAGTTTCTCTATTTGGATTGAATACCAAACGTACTTTATGGCCATCTAATAAGGCCTTGGCTTGCTTTGAAGCCTCAGGACCATAACATTCCACTGGTTTCCTAGGATCCACCGTTTCTGGAGTGTTTATACCTAGAACCCGGACTGTTATTTCCTTCTGATTGACCAAAGCTTTAAACGTATCTCCATCAACCACATAAGTAACTGGATAGTAAGTATTTGGATCTATAACCACTTCTGAATGAGCTCTCAATGCGAAAGCTCCACACACGATTCCACTAACAACACATACGACACATATGGCTAAAAAACTAGCAATAATAACACTTTTACGACTCATAAACTTAGTAATAACTTTGGCAGGTCATCTTCCTTGTAGCCCTACGGGGAGTCGAACCCCGGTTAACGGATTGAAAACCCGTTGTCCTAACCATTAGACGATAGGGCCTAATTCTCATGACGTAATTGATATATTGACGCCGTGAAATGATATTACCATTTTTTGAGAATTTGGCAAAAAGGTGCTATCTTAACTTAACCATTCTTGGAGAGGTGGCAGAGTGGTCGAATGCACCACTTTCGAAAAGTGGCAAGGGCGAAAGCTCTTCGGGAGTTCGAATCTCCCCCTCTCCGCATTGACAACCTGTTAGTAACATGTTCCCATGTAGTCGATATTTCAGTGCGACTAACATGCTAGCAGGTTGCTTAAAATACAATAAGAAAATATCGTCGTTCTGTATAATTACGGAATGAATTTTGATCTTGCTATTAAGACAGTCAACACTCTCCTTAAAAAGGAACAACCGAAGACTTTCAGCAGTTCGTGGATATTCGACCGTACACAAATCGTATATCACTTCGTACGTTCGAACTTTAGAACAGAGAATGATCACATAGACTGGGATCGGTTCACATACGCTCTAAAGCCTGAATATTCAAGACGCAGGATGCGGAAACGAAAAAAGAAGCCTTGACTGCTTCCTTCTTTTGAGAAAATCGGTTCCTAAAAAATATCAAAGCGAGGGTTGTGGGTGCTGAACTAATTACTATTTTAAAGTATCATATTAATATTCTTTTGTCAACTCCCCTCCCAAGCTGTGCCCAAAGATGCTAAAGTTATATAATCATAACCCTGTAAATTTATGGCTACTTCACAAGACCCCGCGAAACTGGCATTACTTACCTTGAAGCGCCACACTTTGGCTCACCTTTTGGCCGCAGCCGTAAGCGAACTTTATCCAGACGCCAAACACACCATTGGACCAGTCATAGACAATGGTTTCTATTATGATTTCGAATTTTCACCAGAGAATAAACCTACAGAAAAAGAACTTAAGGATATTGAGAAAAAAATGCGCAAACTACTTCCTTCTTGGAAGACTGTTACTGGTGCAGAAATTACCGCAGAAAAAGCTCATGAAATTTTCAAGACAAATCCTTACAAACTTGAGCTTATCGATGAAATTGCGACCAAGAAAAAACCAATAACTTTATACACCGCAGGCGGCGAAAGTAAAACAGCTTTCACCGATCTTTGCCGTGGTGGACATGCAGAAAATCCTGCAAAAGAAATTGCCTCTGATTCATTCAAGCTTTCTCATATCGCTGGAGCTTATTGGAGAGGTGATGCAAATAACGCCATGCTTACTCGTATTTATGGACTAGCTTTTGACACAAAAGCCGAGTTAGATGCTTACGAAAATATGATGAAAGAAGCTGAGAAACGTGATCACAAGAAACTTGGTAAAGAACTAAAACTTTTTACAAGCTCTGCGCTCGTCGGTTCTGGTTTGCCACTCATTCAACCAAAAGGCATGATCATCAGAAAAGAAATTGAAGATTATCTTTGGGAACTTCATAGTAATCGTGGTTATGACAGAGTTTGGACTCCTCATATTGCCAAAGAAGATTTATACATAATGTCTGGTCACGCTGCCAAATTCGGTGACGAACTTTTCCGTGTGCAAGGTAAGGAAGAAAAATTCTTCTTGAAACCAATGAACTGTCCGCACCACATGCAGATCTTCGCTGACAACCAATTTTCATATCGCGATATGCCAGTGCGCTATTTCGAACCAGCTACTGTTTATCGTGATGAAAAATCTGGTCAGCTCGCTGGACTCACTCGTGTACGTTCGATCACTCAAGATGACGGTCACCTTTTCTGTCGTGTCACACAGATCGAGCAAGAAGTTTCTACTATTGTTGAAGTCATAAAGAAGTTCTATACAACATTCGGAATGATGGAAGGTTACTGGGTTTCTCTGTCAGTTCGTGGTGAAGATAAGAGTAAATATCTTGGAACTGACGAGGTTTGGAATCTAGCCGAAAGTTCACTCGAAAAAGCCGCCAAAGCAAACGGCATAAATTACAAACGCGTACCAGGCGAAGCAACTTTCTATGGTCCAAAACTAGACTTCATGTTCAAAGATGCAATCGGTCGTGAATGGCAACTTGCTACTATCCAATGTGACTTCAATCTACCAGAACGCTTCGACCTACATTTCATCAACGAAAAGAGCGAGAAAGAACGTCCAGTGGTCATACATCGTGCCATTTCTGGGTCGTTAGAGCGCTTTATGGGTATTATTATCGAGCATTATAGTGGTAGCTTCCCTCTCTGGCTTTCTCCTGTGCAGGTCAAAGTCATACCAGTCGCTGATACAAACGTAGACATAGCCCAAAAAGTTCATGCTCTACTCCGCGAAAATAATATCCGTTCTGAAATCGAACTTTCACATGACAATTTTGGTAAGAAAATCCGCAACGCCAAAGTAACAAAAATCCCTTATTTTATAATTATTGGTGACAAAGATATGGAGGCTGGAAAAGTCACACTAGAGAGTCGCGACTTATCGGCCAAAAGTATCGTCGATTCCGAAAAAGGTGTAAATGGTCAAGTTGGTCAATTATCTGCAGAGGAAGTTGTTAAGAAATTTTTGGAAGAAATAAAGGATAGAAAATAAAAAAGCTTAATCTGTGCAGTTTTACTTCTTATCACAATTCATCTCCTTAGAAATTCTCCTCAAATAGAACGAGGCACCATGTTTCTTGACTTCACCTTTACCGCGAACCATGTCCAAAACTTTTTTGCTATGAGTATTTGAGAGGGTTAAATGTTTGATCTCTACATAAACTTCACGCACATGCACCAAAATATGAAAAGCGATCCACTGAGCCAAAGCAATGAAAGTATGTTTGTTTATATATGAAATTCCCGATCTAATACCACCGAAAAATGCAGCAAAAACATGATCAGTTCCCTGACCAAATCTAGAAACAATAGATTGGTGACCTGTGGTAACTTCATGACGCTTCAAAAGAAGCATGGAGATTATTCCTGCTAGTGAGACGTAGAAAATTGTAATTAGAGTATACATATTGGCGCGACAACGCGCGTGATACGACTAACGCTCAAGAATCTTGAAGCGCTTGAAACGACCAACTGCCATCTTTTCACCAAACTTCTGAACTGCACCATCTACGAGACCTTGAATAGTGACCTCTGGGTTCTTGATAAAAGGTTGATTAAGAAGAACCATTTCGGAGAAATATGCGTTCATTTTACCTTCCAAAACTTTTTCACGCATATTGGCAGGCTTGTCTTTGACCTCTGCTTCAAAAACCTCTTTTGCAGTCTGCTTGTCAGCATCTGTAATATCATTTGTAGTCAAAAACTTTGGATTCGTAGCTGTGATATGCATAGCGATATCACGAGCGAGAGTTTTGAAAGCTTCGTTATTTGCTACAAAATCTGTTTCGCAATTGAGCTCGACTATCGTTCCAACATTTCCTGTAGCGTGAATATATGCCTGAATAGTTCCTGAACCAAAAGTACGATCAGCTTTCTTGGCTGAAATTTCACCACTTTTCTTGCGAAGAATAACAATAGCCTTTTCAATATCACCACCCGCTTCCTCAAGAGCCTTTTTACATTGCATAATAGAAACACCTGTCTGATCTCGAAGCTCTTTGACTTGCTCTGTAGTGATTGTGGACATTTTATTTAAATTTTTACTTAATTATTCTAATGACAAATGACGATTATAAAAATACGAAACTACAAAAAACTGACTATTTTGCGGTGGCAACTTTCGCGACTACTGGTGCTGGGGCTGATTTCTTTCCGGCGTTATATGCTTGTGTGATTTCATTAACAAAATATTGAATGCTCAACTTTGAACCATCATTACCAACTATAGGAAAGGCAATATCGGAAATATCACAGTCTGAGTTTGCAAGAGCAATGACTGGAACCTTCATATCAGAAGCTTCTTTGATTGCATTATGTTCACGACGTGGGTCAACGACAAAAATTACATCTGGGATTTTCTTGAGAGAAACAATACCGAAGAACATTCTTTCAAGCTTATCGATCTCTTTGCCAATGATCATACGCTCACGCTTTGTGTACTTTGCGAGCTCGCCTTTTTCACGATCAGAGACAAGCTTCTCAAAACGGTCAATGCGCTTACGGACTTGCATAAAGTTCGTAAGAGTTCCTCCGATCCAACGACCGTCAACATAAGGAAGATTGAGAGATTGAGCGGCGGTCTTTACAGCAGCACTGGCTTCTTTTTTGCCACCCACAAAAAGTAGGGTTTTACCTTCTGAAGCGAGCTTATGAGCATAGGCTGCAGCGGTGTCAAGAAGAGGCTTCGTCTTTTCTAGGTCAAAAATGTCTGTCTTGTTCTTTGTACCGAAAATATATGGGTTTGAAGTAGGATTTCTGCGTGAACGTCCAAGGCCGTACTGAGTTCCAGCGCTGAACATTGATTCAATGGTGGTCTTTGTTGTTGGCATAATGTAAGGGGTAGCTTAGCAAGGAGGGGCGATGAAGTCAATGCCGTATTTACGTTGATTATTTGTAGTTAGATATTTTGATTCCCTGTCGTCGTAGCAACTGTCACACTTGTCATAACCATATTTGTCAGAGGACGATCACCTTGATCATGATTGACTGGTGTATTGGCAATTGCATCCACAGCATCCATACCAGAAATAACTTTTCCAAAGATAGTATAATCGTGTTGTAAACCAGTATCTGCGTGCATTATAAAAAATTGACTACCATTTGTATTAGGACCAGAGTTGGCCATGGCAACCGTGCCACGAACATAACCAGTTTTATATGAATCGGTGTTTGGATTGAGCTCGTCTGCAAATTTGTATCCTGGACCACCAGAGCCAGTTCCTGTTGGATCGCCACCTTGGATCATGAAACCTTTTATAACACGATGGAATATCAAACCATTATAAAAACCTTTGTTGATCAAAGAAATAAAATTGTCGACAGTCTTTGGAGCATCAGCATCGTAAGTCTCGATAACGATTGGACCTTTGGTTGTTTGGATAGTAACTGTATGCATAAAGTTTTTTATTGAGGAATTATTTGTAACAGCTTGAGTATTAGTAACGACTGGCGCGGTTAATGTACTTGTTGATAAAGCTTGCGAAGAAGCCTGAGCAGAAGATGTAGCCATCAACTCATCTGGACCTTTTGGATATCCCGAACGATGATCGAGCGAAAACCAAGCGACACCGACAACAACGACAGCTATAAGAATGCCAAATAATGTTTTGTTTTTATTCATAGTTAAAGATTATACAGCTCTTTTGCTTTGGCGACAATCTTTTCCACGACTTCATTCATGGAACCTGAGATCATTACCCCCGCAGCATTCTTATGCCCTCCACCCCCAAATTCCATGGTTAATATAGAAACATCATACTTCACAGCGTCCTTTGAACGGAAACTACACTTTATTTTTCCTGGTTCCATTTCCGTAAGAGCTCCAACAATATACCAATCCGCGACTGCGCACATTCTCGAAGATGTTCCGGCAACCTTCATGCCCGTATCAGCAATACCCAGAGCAACCAAATCTGCGTAAGAAACAGAAGACAAGGCCAAGTGTCCACCAAGGTATGTTTTGATGTTTGTATAAGCTTTACCATAAAAGGCTATATCAGCTGGCGTGCCAGAATTTTCCATCTTGGAAATTAACTGAGTAAAATCTGGAATTATATCTACCAAAGTTGAAGCGATCTTGTAAGTCGAAGCGGAAGTCCCACGATATTTGAATCCACCTGTATCTGTATACATTCCAATAAATAGGTTACTAGCAATATTTGCATCAATTTTTACACCCCATTCTGTGAACAAATCAAAAAGAATCTGGCAAGTTGCAGGGTAAGTTGATTCAATCAAACTCACATTGGTAATGGCTGGCTTTGGCTGATGGTGATCGATCATAACCAAATCCATGGTTGAAGGAATTACAACTGGCGCCAGCAACGAAATCCTATCCAGAGCATTTACATCGAGAACAATAAAAAGATCAAATTCCGCAAGATTTATCTCAAAAAAATTCATATCTACAATATCGGTTGCACCTGGAAAATGCATGAAAGCCTCCGGAATTTCTGAATCGCCTTTTATGACTGTAACTTTCTTGCCAAGACTCTCTAAAGCAAATTTCATTGCCAAACACGATCCAACACTATCTGGATCAGGTGACGGGTGACAACAAAGTAGTATAGATTTCGCCTTATTAACCTCAGCGAGTATAGCAGGGGCTTTTTCTTTAATAATTGGTGACATGTGGGAATATCTTATCATATATGCTATATTTTTACTCATGAAACGCACATATATCAAGGATTTAAACAATTTTATTGGTAAAGAAGTTACTATTTCTGGATGGGTTGACATTAGACGCGATCATGGGAAGCTGATCTTTATCGATCTACGCGACATGAGTGGTAAAGTTCAGGCAGTAGCATTGCCAAACAATAAAGACGCTCATGAAATATCAGGAAAACTCCGATCAGAATGGGTCGTTTCAGCAACTGGTATTGTCAATAAAAGGCCAGAGAAAATGATTTCAAAAAACAAAGAGACTGGCGAAATTGAACCTCAAGGTGATATCGAACTCGAACTCAAGAAGGTTGAGGTTTTGAACGAGGCATTGACACCACCATTTGATGTGCGTAGTGATGGCCATGACATCAATGAAGAAGCAAGACTCAAATATCGCTATCTCGATCTACGCCGTCCGCGCATGCAAAAAAATATTCGCAATCGCGACAAGATCATTTCTTTCTTCCGTGATTACATGCACAAAAACGATTTTGTTGAGATAGAAACTCCGATCATGATGAAAGGAACTCCAGAAGGATCACGTGAATATATCGTTCCTTCACGCCTAGAAAAAGGTAAGTTTTACGTACTTCCTCAGTCGCCTCAACAATTCAAACAACTTTCAATGGTTGCTGGCTTTGAAAAATACTTCCAAATCGCTCGCTGTTTCCGTGACGAAGATACTCGCGGTGATCGTCAGCCAGAATTTACTCAGCTCGACTTTGAAATGTCTTTCATTACCCAAGAAGAAGTTTTGCAATACACCGAGGCCATGTTTATTGAGTTGATTAAAACTCTTTATCCTCACAAAAATATTTCTTCTACTCCATTTCCACGTCTTACTTACAAGGAGTCTGTTGAGAAATATGGTAGCGATAAACCTGATATGCGCAAGGACAAAAACAACCCAAACGAGTTGGCTTTTGCCTGGGTTACAGACTTCCCTATGTTCGAAAAATCCGAAGACAGTGGTCTCGCAGCGGCCCACCATCCATTCTGCTCTATCAAAGATGATGATGTGGAGAAATTCATGTCTGGCAAGGATCTTTTGTCAGTACGAGCAAACTCGTACGACCTTGTTTTGAATGGTTATGAATTGAGTTCTGGAAGTATTCGTATTCACAAATCCGACATGCAATCAAAAGTTTTCGAATATCTCGGTGTTTCAGCCGAAGATCAACAGAAAAAGTTTGGCCACATGCTCGAAGCTTTCAAATACGGCACACCTCCACATGGTGGTTTTGCTCCAGGTATCGACCGCATAGTTATGCTTTTGGAAAATGAGCCAAACATTCGTGAAGTTATTGCTTTTGCCAAAACTGGTGAAGGTCGCGACCTTATGATGGGTGCTCCAGCAGAAGTAGCCGAAAAACAACTCAAAGAACTTGGGATTGAACTAAAAATAAAGAAATAATTACCTATTAATCCACGTAATCGTGAGCTGTAAAACAGTGGCAAACATTACCCATGCAAGGTAAGGAATTTGGGCGTATGCAATTGCTCGAGAATGAGGCCAGATGGCAATGATTGCCCAAATAAGAGTTCCGAGCGTCAACAAAATGTCGATGGCGGCCAAATAATTGTTTTTTAAACCGAATTGAATTGGTGAAAAAGATAAATTAAATACAAGATTGAGAATAAATGGCACAACCACTAAAGCTGGTATCAATTTCTTGGCTGCCAAATAAAATACTCGAATAAACGTTACAGCAATTATCACATAAAGTACTGACCACACCGGACCGAAGATCCACGACGGTGGAGCGAACGACGGCTTAATAAGTTTTGCATACCAAGAATATTCTGGTGACATAGTAGGACCATTATAACACCTATAATAAATACAGGTTTATTTTTCTGTATCCAAATCCAAACAAACCGAATTCAAACAATACCTCTTACCAGTCTTCGTAGGTCCATCATCAAATACATGACCTAGATGTGAACCGCATTTTGCGCAGGTTATTTCTGTGCGCGACATACCTAACTCGTGATCTGTCTGCAATTTTACTGCACCAGGTAAAGCTTCATCAAAACTTGGCCAACCTGTTCCGGAATCAAATTTGGCATCAGAAGAAAATAGTGGGCTGCCACAGACTTTACACAAATACATTCCGCTTCTTTCTTCATGAAGCAATTTGCCAGAAAAAGGAGCTTCTGTACCCTTTTCGCGAAGTACTGAATATTCTTCCGGAGTTAATTTATTTTTTATTTCTTCTTCATTCATAAATAAATATGACCGCAATTAAAATAATCTATTT
>CAIVGA010000044.1 GCA_903905325.1 uncultured bacterium | reverse complement strand
CATTTACAGTTCGAAGAAGCTGGTCAAATTAAAAGAACTCTGTTTGCTCTGAAGCATATCAATGACATCGCACTTATTAAGCAAGAAAACGCCATGGAGGAAAAATCTCAAATTTTCCGGATGGAGGCGTATGACATTGCACATTTATCTGGAACAAATGTGGTTGGTGCTATGACAGTTTCGATAAATGGGGAATTTGCATCGTCAGAATATAGAAAATTTAAAATTTCGCGCGAGACAAACAATGATCCAGCAAATCTTGCCGAACTTATTTCGCGTCGCCTAAACCACTCGGAATGGACTTATCCGGATCTTATAATAGTTGACGGTAATAATGTCCAGCTTGGGGTTGCTGAGGCAGTTTTGTCTGCAAGGCGTATAAATATACCCGTAGTCGGTGTTTCAAAAAATGATAAGCACAAAGCGGAAAAAATCATTGGCGTGACGCTAGGCTCTTCTCAATTGATTACAAAATTTTCTAAACAGATCATTGCTTTGAATGCCGAAGCACACAGGTTTGCTATTGCTTATCACCGACGCTTGAGGATGTTATAATTTATTCATGTCTAAAATAACTGTTGGAGTATTGCGTGGTGGCCCTAGTAATGAATACGAGGTTTCCTTGGCTACTGGTACAAACATTCTCAAGGCACTACGAGAAAAATTACGTGATTTATATCATGTTCGTGATATATTAATTAGTAAAGACGGAGTTTGGCATATGGATGGCGCACCCAAGAAGATTGAAGAAGTTTTGGCTAATATTGATGTAGCTTTCTTGGCTTTGCATGGTACATATGGTGAAGATGGTAAAATCCAAAAAATCTTGGAGTCGTTTGGAAAGCCGTTTACAGGTTCAGGCTCTTTGGCGTCTGCGGTCGCTTTCAATAAAGTTTTGTCAAAAAAGGCTTTTGCAAAAAATAGTATCAAAGTTGCCCTAGATAAAGTTATTGAATCAAAACTTATAAAAAAAGAGTCTAAAAAAATTGCAGGTGAAATATTTCGAACATTTTCTATGCCTGCTGTAGTCAAGCCTGTTTGTTCCGGATCATCTGTGGGGGTCTCTATTGTAAAGACAGCCACAGAGCTTGAAAAAGCATTACTCGAGGCCACAAAACATAGTGATGAGGTTATGGTAGAAGAGTATATAAAAGGTGTTGAAGCAACAGTTGGTGTTATAGAAGGATTCCGCGGAGAAGAATTATATGCATTACCAGCTGTAGAGATACGTCCTATGACAGAGTTTTTTGACTATACAGCAAAATACACAGACGGTAAATCAAATGATATTGTTCCAGCAACGTTTCCTGATAAGATCAAAGATGAATTGGCAAAACTTGCTTGTAATGTTCACAAATCTTTGGGATTACGACAATATTCCCGTTCTGATTTTATTATTCATCCAAAGAGGGGTATTTTTACTTTGGAGGTTAATACTTTACCAGGTTTTACTGATCAATCTCTTATTCCTAGAGAGCTTCGTGCTGTTGGAAGTGATAGTCACGAACTAGTTGATCATTTGATAAAATTGGCGCTAAGTTAATTTTGTGGACCCGAGCGGACTCGAACCGCTTGCCTCCTCATTGCAAATGAGGCGCTCTACCAGATGAGCTACGGGCCCTCTAACTAAGTCAGCATATTATCACGGAGAAGAAATATAGTAAATGAATAAAATCGTTTGTAGGTGTAGGCTTTGGTGCCTAATACAGACTATCTCCAAAACACGATTTATTATAAATGCGAATCATTCGCATTTGTCGACGTAGAAATAAGGCTATTTTGCCACGAATTTGCGAATCATTCTCACTTAGAGTAAACCGGTGTTTAGCGTTACCTCACCCCCACCTCTTTCTATAGCTAACTTTCATGGTCCCCAAATGGTTATGAGATTAAATTTTTGTAGTAAGATATATTGAATTATGATATAAATATGCAGTCCTATTTATGAAATAAATTTGGGCCATTAGCTCATCTGGTAGAGCGCACCCATGGCATGGGTGAGGTAAGCGGTTCGAGTCCGCTATGGTCCACATCGGGGTGTAGTATAGTGGTAGTATACACGCTTCGGGAGTGTGAGGCTCGGGTTCGATTCCCGGCACCCCGACATTAGTAAACTGGCACCCTTAGCGCACCATAAGTATTTTAGTACTG
>CAIVGA010000043.1 GCA_903905325.1 uncultured bacterium | reverse complement strand
TAACCTAGACTGCAAAGTTTGTTTCTTACCTTGCATAAAAAGAATTAGGTTTTGAATAGTCCTTTTGTATCGTCTACGTGCCAAATTATCTGCTCCTGATGGTGAACGTCCGATTGCTCGATAAAAAGCTTCATGCCTCGAATCTCTCGACTTTTTATCTTTGAAAGGAAAAATTTTACGAAGAACTTTAAGTGCTTCTGTAATAAGACCTCCATGAGGATACGGACCAAAAAGTGCCAAAGTTTTTATGTGCTCATGTTCATAATCTCTGGCTCGAACAGTAAAAACTCTAGGCCATAATTCATCTGTTATTACAATATACAGCGAACTCTTATCATCTTTTTCATCTACGTTATATTGAGGTTGATATTTTTTTATCAGTGCACTTTCTAAAATAATTGCCTCTAATACAGAATCAGTTTCTTGCCACTTGAGTGTGGTGGACTTTGTGACCATATCTACTATCCGTGGTCCACGCGTCTCAATCAAATCAGTAGCAAAATAACTCTTCACGCGATCTTTCAGCGAAGTTGCACGACCAATATACATAGGCCTTTTATGGCTATTTAGGAAGGTGTAAATACCTGGTTTGTCGGGCAGATTTAATTTGTTTAAATATTGGCGGCGCATAAAGATTGACGGATCGAGCTTTTATAGTGTATCCTCATTTTGGGAATGTACAAGAGGTGAAAATTAGGAAAAAATCATGAAATTGATGCGAGATTTTGAGCTAGGCAGACAAGAATTTGAAGCCAGACAAAACAGAAAGTGGATTACTGGTTCGATCCTCGTGCTTTGCGGAGTTGGTGCCATAATTTGGGCTTACAGTAGAGCGGGAATAGTTCCAGCAATTGTGACAGCGTTTTTACTCATATCCTTTTTTGTAGCAAGGATGAACAAATGACCAGTGTTAGACGAATGGCCAACTTGTGTGCAAGTGGTCATTTTTTATTTAATTAGAGCCACAATAGTTAGTCACAGGAGTTAGCTACGAGAGTTAGCCGTAGAATGCTGATGGTGGCAGACACAGTCTCTGAAACACGTTTTTCTCTAAATGCGAATCATTCTCACTTAGAGGAAATTGATGTTAAGAGATAGTGAACCTCTCCCATCCATCCGGCCACCTAATATAACAATTAAATTTATGAGATACATCAAACTCACGCAAAACCACACACTTACCTTCTGAGAACCTTCTTCAAATACTGCCCCGTATAAGACTTCTCGCTTTTAGCAACATCTTCAGGAGTTCCCTTTGCAACAATTTTACCACCACGCTCTCCACCTTCTGGACCAATATCGATAATATAGTCAGCATTTTTGATCAAATCCAAATTATGCTCGATAACAACGACAGTATTTCCCTTTTCCACAAGTCGCTGAAGAATTTCGATGAGCTTCTTCACGTCTTCATAGTGTAAACCGACAGTTGGCTCATCGAGCAAGTAAATAGTCTTCTGAATATGTGCACGATATAATTCTGAAGAAATCTTCACGCGCTGTGCTTCACCACCAGACAGAGTTGTTGCAGACTGCCCCAACTTAACATAACCAAGACCAACTTCACTCAAACTCGCCAAACGATCTCCGATAGCTGGAATATCTTCGAAGAATTTCAAAGCTTCTTCAATAGTCATTTCCAAAATTTCATGAATGTTCTTTTTCTTGAACTTAATTTCGAGGGTTTCTTTGGTAAAGCGTGTACCATTACAAACATCGCAAGTCACATAAACCGTTGGCAAGAAGTGCATCTCAACAGCGATTTCACCGTTACCTTCACAGGATTCACAACGACCTCCAGGACGATTGAATGAGAATCTACCAGCTCCCCAACCACGTGCGCGTGCTTCTGGCTCACTAGCAAACATATCGCGAATATGAGTCCACGCACCGGTATAAGTAGCGGGATTTGAACGGGGTGTACGACCTATAGGACTCTGATCTATCAGAATCACACGACCAAGATATTCTGTACCTTTGAATTCAGCGCAGTTGATAGGTTTATCAGAACGATTTCTCATCTCGAATCTCGCTGACAAATTCTTATGCAAAATTTCATACATAAAAGAAGATTTTCCGGAACCAGAAACACCAGTGATAACATTGAGACAACCGATAGGCATATCTACATTCATGTCTTTGATATTGAAAACGTTACCGCCACGAATCATCAACTTACCTTTTGGTTCACGACGATTTTCTGGCAAAGCAATTTTCTCTTCACCACGCAAATACGCCAAAGTTAGAGAACCAGAAGTATTTTTCTTGGCAGTAAGAAGATCGTCGACATAACCAGAAACCACAACTTTACCACCATGAACGCCAGCACCTGGACCAATATCTATCATATAATCTGATCTAAACATCGTGTCTTCGTCATGCTCCACAACGATGATGGTGTTACCAATATCACGCAAATGAAGCAGAGTCTTAATCAATTTGTCATTATCTCGCTGATGAAGTCCGATAGTTGGCTCATCTAGCACGTATAATGCTCCTACAAGCCCAGAACCGAGCTGTGAGGCAAGGCGAATACGTTGCGCTTCACCACCAGAGAGCGTGTGTGCACGACGGTCCAGAGTCAAATATTCGATACCTACATTTACCATAAATGAAAGTCGAGCTTGGATTTCTTTCATAACAACCTTGGCAATTTCCATTTCAACTTCTGTAAGTTTGAGTGTACTAAAATGTTTCACCGCTTGCTCAATAGAAAGCGAAGTCACCTCAACAATATTTTTTCCATCAATTTTTACGTGAAGCGCTTCGTCACGTAAACGAACACCTTTACAAACTTTACATGGATCATCAGAAAAAATACTTTCAGTTCCTAGACCATTACAAGCTGCGCATGCTCCATACGGTGAATTGAATGAGAAAAGGCGAGGTTCTATTTCAGGATATGAAAAACCATCGTAAGGACACATGAATTTCACAGACATGAGGACCTCATCGGCGCCGTCGGCTTTTTCTGAGTTATTTTTTCCGGTCGATGCACCTGGATACGCAATTTTTATCAAACCATTTGCTTCCTGAATTGCGTGCTCGAGGGCTTCAGATAAACGTTCGCGTGCTTCGTCATTTTTCTTTGTAAATTCGCTTATATATAGTTCGTCCACCAGAACATCTATATCATGCTTCTTATTTTTATCAATCAAAATCTGATCACGCAAACGATGAATTTTTCCATCTATGCGTACTCGATCATAACCTTTACCAAGAAGATCATAGAGCATCTGATAATATTCTCCTTTACGACCAACAACTACTGGAGCATACACGGCGATTTTTGCATTTTGGATATCTACACCAAAAACTTTCTTAGCCTGAGATGAACGAGTCGTAACAGTTTTCAATATAGTCTCCAAAATTTCCTCCTTTGAAATACGATGAATAATGCGTCCACAAACTAGACAATGTGGTTTGCCAACACGAGCGTACAAAACACGTAGATAATCGTAAATTTCTGTGATAGTCGCAATCGTAGAACGCGGATTGTTCGAACGAGATTTCTGATCAATAGAAATAGCTGGCGATAAACCGATGATCTCATCTACATCTGGCTTCTGCATTTTATGTAAAAACTGGCGAGCATATGCAGAAAGTGACTCAACATAACGTCGTTGGCCTTCCGCAAAAATAGTATCGAAGGCCAAGGACGACTTACCAGAACCAGAAAGTCCGGTAATGGCAATCATTTTATTGCGTGGCATTTCTACAGTAATATTTTTCAGATTGTGCGTACGCGCGCCTCTGACAATGATTTTTTCTTCACCATGAATTTTGGCATGCGAATTAGGCATAGTGGGCGGAATATAGCACATTTTTAGGCAAAATAAAAGCCTACTGACACAAAGCTCTGACTTCCCTAACAATATCTTCGAGTGATGACGCAGCTTTTATAAGAAAACGTTTTGCACCTAGAGTTTTAGCGCGCTCTATATCTGACGGCTTACTCAAATTGGACAAGATCATAACAGGAACATTTTTTAAGCCAGGATCTGCATTAATATGGGTCAAAATATCGAAGCCGCTCATACCTGGAAGCAGAAGATCGAGGACAATAACATCTGGAATCGCCTGCTTCAATGATTCCAATGCTTCCTCGCCCGTTTTTGAATGGAACAAATCAAAACCAGAAGAAACTAATTTTTTTGCGAGAATTGTACCAATCAACTTATCATCTTCAACCCATAAAACTTTTTTCTTTGGACTACTTGAATTAGCACCGGCTGATGGCGCAGAAACTGCCTCACGTCCAAAAAGACGATTGACTTTATCAATAATATCGTCTGGGTTTGAATGAAAAGCCATCATAAATTCTGCCACACTCCCTGGTGGAACTTTACGCATGTTTATAGGGACACCTTGAGATGAAATCAAGAAAACTGGAATCTTGGCTATAGTTGGCTCATTACTTTTTCTAGCAAGAAAATCGTAACTGTCAGAATCAGACAATGTGACGTCAAGAATAACAAGCTTCGGTGTAAATTCACGAACGAAATCCATACCTTGAGAACCGGTTGTAATCAGTGTTGTATTATAACCAATATTTTTTAGTGCCTTATCCATGGCACCACCAAATGCTGGATCGCTTTCAATTATCAAAATTCTTTCTGGGTTGTTCATGTGATGTATAAATCAATTATGTATGAATTATAGCATTATTTTTTGCGGGGTTTTACTTCACTAATCCCCAGCTTCTTTTTAAGGATAATAAGCTCATCACGTAAGAGCGCTGCTGTTTCAAAATCGAGCTCTTTCACAGCATCAGACATTTGCTCTTCTTTTGAACGAATCAGCAGTTTGGGGTTCGATTTAGCCAGCTCTTCGTCAATTCTGAGGAGATCTCCGACGGCTTTATCGTGCTCACTGCGGAGATGATCTGTTATATCATGAATAGCTTTCTTTATAGTTTGTGGAGTTATACCGTGCTCCTTGTTATAAGCTGTCTGAATAGTACGACGGCGTTCGGTTTCCTTGATAGCACGGTCAAGTGAGCCGGTCATATTATCTGCATAAAGGATCACGGTACCAGCGGCATTACGTGCAGCGCGACCTATCGTCTGGACAAGAGCTGTTTCTGAACGTAGAAAACCCTCTTTATCAGCATCGAGAATTCCTATCAGAGAAACTTCTGGCAAGTCCAATCCTTCACGAAGAAGGTTAACTCCAACCAAACAGTCAAACTTCCCTCTTCGAAATTCCGTCAAAATAGTAATGCGGTCCATCGTTTTTACATCAGAGTGCAGGTAGCTCGCCTTGATGCCTTTTTCTTTAAGAAATTCTGACAAGTCTTCAGCCATTTTTTTGGTCAAAGTTGTGGCAAGCACTCTGTCACCTTTTTTGATCGTACGCTCAGCTTCGGCGATGAAGTCAAAAATCTGGCCTGGATACTTCTTATCACCAGTGACTTTTCTAATAATTATAACGGGATCCACAAGCCCAGTCGGGCGAATCACCTGCTCGACTATTTGTTCACTAGTTTCTTTTTCGTAAGGACCAGGGGTTGCTGATGTATAGATGATAGGTCCAACACGCTCTAGAAATTCCACAAATTTCAGTGGACGATTGTCTTTTGCTGATGGAAGACGAAAACCGTGCTCTACGAGAGTTTCTTTTCTTGAAGCGTCGCCAGCAAACATACCGTTTAGTTGAGGAATGGTAACGTGAGATTCATCAATAATGGTCAGAAAACCTTTGGGGAAATAAGATAACAATGTGTCTGGTGGCTCACCTGGTAATTTACCAGAAAAATGACGTGAGTAATTTTCTATACCGTTTGTATAACCAACTTCGCGAATCATGGCAATGTCATATTTTACACGACGCTTCAAACGTTCAGCTTCTAGTATTTTCCCATTCTTTTCGAGAACTTTTATCCGCGCACTTAGCTCAGCCGTGATAGTTTTTAGTGCTTTTTCTATTTGGTCCTTGTTGCTAATGAAATGTTTGGCTGGAAATATGTAGACTGTTTCGTGAGTTCCATCAGAGCCAGGACCTTTGCGCAATGAACGCGTCGTCGGATCAATTTCTATGATTTTACTGATAGCGCCAGCGGTATTTGCGGCACCTTCGCCGGTGTTGCCATCAAATTCCATTCGGTAAATAGTCTTGTCACTCACTGGCATAATTTCAAGTGTATTTCCAACTGCACGAAAACTACCAGGTTTCAGATCGGCATTTGTACGTTCAAAATGAATATCAATAAGTTTGCGAATCAACTCGGCGCGCGACAATTCCATTCCTACGGAAATTTTTAGGTTAACTTTTTCATATTCTGCAGGACTTCCCAAACCGTATATGCATGAGACAGAGGCCACAATTATCACGTCTTTACGTGACATCAAAGCTTGAGTCGAGGCATGACGCAAACGATCTATCTCTTCATTGATCATGGCCTCTTTTTCTATATAAGTATCAGTGACTGGAATATATGCTTCTGGCTGATAATAATCGTAGTAAGAAACGAAATAATGTACGGCGTGATTAGGAAAAAATTCCCGATACTCCTGAGCGAGCTGAGCAGCAAGAGTTTTGTTGTGAGCAATAACGAGAGTTGGTTTGTTGTAGGCTTTTATGACGTTGGCCATCGTAAAAGTTTTTCCTGAACCAGTAACACCAAGGAGGGTTTGGCGACTCAACGGTTTTTGGACGACACCAGGTTTTGTTGGTTGTAATTTCCCTTCAAGACCTTTGATGAGTGCTTCTATGGCTTTCGGCTGATCGCCGGCTGGCGTGAGGGTTGTAGCGATGGTGAAGATTTGCGACATGTTGATGGTACTATAGCCTATCAAGAGCCTATCCAGCAACTTTGGCTTACTCGGCAATTTGACGTAAAAATTTTTGAATTTCCGCAAAATATCGTCTACCATATTCTGTTAGATAATAATGTTTTCTTGCGGGTCCAATATCAGTTTCTTCAAAAACATATTCAAGAAGTTTAGCTTTTCTCATTCTACTCAAAATAGGATAAATTGTACCTTCACTTGCGGTTACATTTCGAGTTTTTAGACGTTCTATTATTTGTTTTCCATAAAGGGAACTTCTAGATAATGTCAGTATTTTTATGATAAGAAACTCCAAAAGAAGCATTTTAACGGCATATGACTTATTTTTAACTCTCTCAAAAATTTGAGACATATCCGATGACGCATTAGATAACGTGTTAGACGTCTTGTTAAGCGAAATGTTTGGCGACGTATTTGCTTGCTTATTTGGTGGTGGGGTGGACATATATGTTCTCAAAAACGAAAAACAGTAATAATTTCTAGCCGAGGTACCGGTACCTCGTGGTGAAATTATTGCATAAATTCGACTTTAGGAGAATAGTGTCTACCCCCACCTACTTTTCATGGCTAACTTTCGTGCGTCAAACTCTAACCCGACGTCACTAACGACAACATCACAATACAAACAATTGACCCGACCAACCCAACCCACTGATGACGCTGGAGTTTTTCCTTATTAAGAATCAAAGCCAAAGTAACCGCAACTATAATCGAACTTTCCGTCAGAGCGGTAACGACTCCGATAGACGCTAGGCTCATAGCAAACGCATAAGCAATCCATCCACCATTATCAAATATCGACATACTAAAAATGAGCAGAGGCGCTGTTTTTATATCTTTTATCAATTTTCCAACTCTTCCATTTGTGAGCAAGTAGCCTCCAGAAATTACAGCCATAATTATATTCGCAGCGAAGTTGATGACTAACGGATCTGTGACACGTGCACCCCATCCCATAAAAAAATCGGATACACCCATCATGGTCGTGCCAATCACGGCGAACCAAACACCTTTTTCAACAAAAAAATGTCGTAACTTAATTGACTTTGTTTCCTTCCCATTTCCGGTTTCTTTTATCGACAACAAAATAAAACAAACAATTAATATTACAATAAGCAAAATTTGATAAAAACTTAAATTTTCTCTCAAAATAAAATACGAAAGGAAAGCTGCAATAATTATTTCTATAGACCATAACGGTTCTATTATCGCCAGCTTACCTAATTTCATTCCTTGAAAATCGAACATAGCGGCAATAAACAAAGCAAAGCCGCAGGCAAAAACTATCCATAAACCGGCATTATGTGCACCGTCAAAAAGCGTCAGAAAATTCCCCCAGCAAAATGGCGCCAAAATTACAGCGCCAAATAAAGTTATAACAAACAAAGTCTCCCACGATCCATCTTTGCGAGCAGTTTTTTGTATTAGAAAATCACCAAAACCCCAACAAAGCATTGTCACGAGAGCTAGTGCAATTCCGACAGAAATTATCATATAAAATGATTGCTAATTTTTTGCGATGCTTTATCCGAGTTTTTTCGGCTTCACCAAAGGAAATAACTGCACCTCACGCAACGGCTTCCCTACCAAAACTGCAAACAACCTTTCACCAAAACCAAAACCACAAGTAGGAGGCATACCATGATCTAGCATCTCCACAAATTCCCAATCTGGCATCATGGCCTCAGTGTCACCTTTTTCGAGCAAAACACGTTGTGCTTCAAAACGCTGACGTTGATCAATTGGATCATTGAGCTCAGAATAACCTTTACCAATTTCACTACCAGCGATAATCGGATTGAACATTTGCACCACATTTTCGTTTAATTTCTTCGCTAGTGGCGCTACTATCGTTGGATGATTTATCAAAAATGCAGGTCCAGCTATATTTTTACGGCACTGTTTCCAAAGAGTATCAATAAAGCGCTCGCGATTTGCTCCCTCGAAAGGTACACCGAGTTTTTTCAACTCATTCAAAAGCTCCACATCAGAAGCCTTATTAATATCAACTCCAAGTTGTTTCTTTATCTCTTCAGCATAATCAATCAGAACCCATTCGTCAGCCAAATCAAAAGTCTGACCAGCAGCACCATTCTGACCACGACTCGTAAACTTCGTGGTGCCAAAAACCTCCATTGCAATTTTACGATAAAGCCGCGTAACCAAAGTCATTCCATCTTTATAATCAGCATATGACCAATAGAACTCCATATTAGTAAATTCTTGTGCGTGTTCTGGACTAGTTCCTTCATTACGATAAACACGACCAATTTCAAAAGTCTTTGGAAAACCGCCAGCGATGAGACGCTTTTGCCAAAGTTCACCAACAGAAATACGCAAGAAAACGTCCATATCAAAGTCGTCATGATGAGTCTTGAAGGGTGTAGCTTCAGCACCACCAGTAGTCGTCTCAAGTGTAGGAGTTTCCACTTCTAGAAAACCTTCGTCTTCCAAAAACCTACGAGTAACCTGCCAAAATTTAGCTTTCTTTTTGAAAATCTCACGAGTTTCTGGTTCCATGATGAAATCGAGATAACGTTTGCGGAGTTTTTCATCTGGATCTGTAAGACCATGCCATTTTTCTGGTAAAGGCAGCAAAGACTTGGCAGCCATTGTCCAGCTCGTGACTAAAATACTTTGTTCACCTTTTTGTGTAGTGAAAAAAGTGCCAGTCACACTAATAATATCTCCAATATCAACTGTAGCACCCAAAAGCCCGAACAATTCCGTACTCAAAACATCTTTCTTTACAACAGCCTGAAATGTGGACTTGCCATCATCTAAGACCAAGAAAAGGATAGCACCTTGGCCTCGTATCGCCATTACACGACCATCCAAAGAAAAAACCTGCGCAGGAACCTTCTCTAACTCACCACTCTTCACAAGCTCCGCAAATTTGCCACGCGCATCCGCTAAACAAAAACTCCTCGGCACTTTGGCAGGATACGGATCCATACCAGCCGCATGCAAAGCTGCCAACTTTGCTGTTCTTATCGCTCTTAATTCATCGAGTGAAGCCATAGAAATTCGCGCAAAAATTACTTAATAACCACTATTTTATACGAAACCTGACCTTTCG
>CAIVGA010000042.1 GCA_903905325.1 uncultured bacterium | reverse complement strand
TATGTAGTTAATTAATCTTTTACCAATACAGGCTAACACAGAATCGTCATTTCAGACTGCTTAAATTACCATTAACTCGTAAATTTATTGAAACTGCAGTCGTTTGTATTATTATGATAAGTTAGTTAAGCCCTATCTTCCTTTTATATACTCCTCCAGCATCTTTTTCCACGACCTAACTTTGATTTTTAATGCTGACTCTATTTTTGTTTTATCTAAGTGTGAATATGAAGGCCTCTTGGCTTTTTGAGGGTATTCCTTGCTGGAAACAGGTTTCAAATTTGCCTTTGTTCCTGTTTGTTTGAATATTTCTTTGGCAAAATCGTGCCATGAGCTCTCATCGGTACCAGAAAAATGATAAGTTCCATATTCCGGTGTCTCGCTTATGATTTTGGCCAATACGTTGACTAGGTCACCGGTATAAGTAGGAGAACCGATCTGATCGTCTACAACTTTTAGAACTGCTTTCTCTATATCTTTTTCTTGAGAGCGCTCTTTGGCTAGCCGTAACATTATTTCTACAAAATTTGTTCCTTTGTTTAAACCAGTCTGGTCTTTTGGCAATTCACCAAATAGCCAAGCTACTCGGATAATATAATGTTTATCACAAATTTTACGGATAAATTCCTCACCCTCATATTTTGTTAGACCATATATGGATATTGGTTTAGCAATGTCTGTCTCTTTATAGGGCTTATTTCTAGGGCCATTTTTGGTGCTGTTTAGACCATCAAAAACAAAATCTGTAGATATGTATATTAGATGAGCACCGAATTCTTTTGCTACTGTAGCAATATTTTTTGTACCAAGTGAATTTATCTTACGACACAATTCGATCTCTTCTTCAGCCTTATCAACTTTTGTGTAGGCGGCAGCGTGGATTATGTAGTGAGGTTTTTCTGTACTTACAACTTGTCTCACAGCTTCGATATCAGTAATATCCATATTATCGTAGTCAGTCAGGACTAAATCGTGAATCTTCCCCAAAACTTGCTCGATTTTATTTCCCAACTGTCCTTTTGCGCCGGTGACTAGTATTTTCATATTATTTTTTCGATATAATCTTTTGCCACCAAGATTCGTTGGCTTTATACCATTCAATAGTCTTTTTCATCCCTTCTTCAAATGTTACAGTCGGTTTCCATCCTAACTCTGCTGTGATTTTTGAATGATCCATAGCGTATCGCATATCATGACCCTTGCGGTCCTCTACGAAAGTTTTCAAAGTCGACGGCTTTCCCAGTAAGTCTAGAATGGTATCGGCAATCTCTTCACCGTTTCTTTCTGAATCACCACCAATGCAATATGTTTCACCGACTTTACCTTTATGGAGTATCAAATCTATAGCTGCACAATGATCTGTCACATATAAGTAATCACGAACCGCTTTGCCTTTTCCATAAATAGGGAGTGACTTATTTTTCAAAGCATTTGTAATAAAAAGCGGAATTATTTTTTCTGGAAAATGAAAAGGGCCATAATTATTCGTGCAATTTGATATCGTTGCTGGGAAATTATATGTTTCAATAAAAGCCCTTACTAGATGATCAGAACCAGCTTTGGATGCTGAATATGGAGATCGTGGTGAATACGGGGTAGTCTCTGTGAATTTTTCCCCCAAGTTCGTAAGTGATAGTGTACCAAATACTTCATCTGTTGAGACGTGGTGGAATCTTTTGATATTTAAATCTCTCGCTACTTCAAGTAAAATTTCAGTTCCAACGATATTTGTCTCTACAAAAACGGCTGGCCCGGTGATTGATCTATCTACGTGTGATTCGGCGGCGAAATGGACAACTGTATCACAGCCACGCATAGCCTTGGTCACTGTATCTCTGTCACAAATATCGCCGTGCACAAACTTGTATTTTGGATTCTTTTCTACTTCTTTCAAATTGTCCAAGTTTCCGGCATATGTAAGCTTGTCCAAATTTACAATTTGATAATCAGGATATTTATTCATCATGTAGATGATGAAATTTGAACCTATAAAACCTGCTCCGCCGGTAACTAAAATTTTCATGAAAAATCGTTTATATTTATTACAGGATAATGTCGCAATCTTTTAATAATGAGGCATTACGATCTCTCTCTAACAAAACAGGATTGTCATTACCCCAATCTATTCCTATTTCCGGATCATTGAAACGAATAGTTTTTTCTGATTGTTTATCCCAATAATTATCAACCTTATATTGGAATTCTACATTTTCTGTTAAAGTCAGAAAACCGTGAGCAAATCCTTTTGGTATAAAAAGCTGTTTCTTGTTTTCTTCCGATAGTTCAACTGAAATCCATTGTTTGTACGTAGAAGAAGCCTTTCTTAAATCAACTGCGACATCCAGAACAGACCCCCTTGTGCATCTTACCAGCTTGGATTGAGTGAACGGCGAGTTTTGTATATGAAGACCGCGCAGAGTGCCTTTGGCCTCAGTAAAAGAATGATTGTCTTGAATAAAATCAACATCAATGCCGAGTTTACTAAACTCTTTCTTGTTGTAAGTTTCAGTAAACCAACCACGACTGTCTCCAAAAACAGCGAGTTCTAATATCAAAACTTCTTTTATTTTGGTTGGACTAATTTTCATTTAATTCTTCGCTATAGTAACGTATTTTTCCTTCAGCTACTTCAATTAGGTGCTTTCCATATTGTGACTTGCCGTAACGTTTTGTAATTTTGGCCAGGTGGTGTTTCTTAATCCATCCGTTTCTGTAGGCTATTTCTTCTAAAGCGGCGATTTTTGTATTCTGACCTTCTTCTACAACTTTTACAAAATGGTTCGCTCCCGTATAAGACTCTATTGTGCCGGTATCTAGCCAAGCGAAGCCACGTCCCAAGAGTTTTACATCAAGATCTCCTGCGTCCAGATACAATTGATTGATATCTGTTATCTCTAGTTCGCCACGGGCACTTGGTTTAAGTTTCTTTGCAAAATCAATAACTCTATTATCGTAGAAATATAGACCAGTGATGGCATAATTAGATTTTGGTTGTTTTGGTTTTTCTTCTATGGAAATTACCTTACCAGAATCATCAAATTCAACTACACCAAATCTTTCCGGATCTTTTACGTGATACCCAAAAATCGTTGCGCGATTATTTTTTTCCGTAGCACTTTTCAAAATTTTGACCAATCCATTTCCATAAAAAATATTATCACCAAGAATCATGGCTACACTGTCCTTGCCTATGAATTTTTCACCCAAGATAAAAGCCTGAGCGAGTCCATCAGGTGATGGTTGCTCCTTGTAAGATAATTTGAGACCAAAATCCTTGCCATCGCCTAAAAGTTTTTTGAAGTTCGGCAGATCGTGAGGTGTTGAAATAATCAAAATTTCCCTAATACCAGCCAGCATCAAGATAGACAATGGGTAATATATCATCGGCTTATCGTAAATAGGCAATAACTGCTTACTTACAGCCATGGTCAATGGGTAGAGTCTAGTTCCACTTCCTCCTGCTAGGATTATTCCTTTCATTTTTTAAATGATATATCACATCTTTGTAAGTAGCAAGAACGTGTTATATTTATCTGATGAAAGTTAGTATTATCATTCCAATTTTTAATAAAAGAGAATATACCCAAAAGTGTTTGGAGAGCATTTTTTTGTGCGGTTTTGGCTCAGAGCATGGCGATGACTTTGAGGTAATTGTGGTTGATAATGGGTCAACGGATGACAGTTTTGAATATTTAAGCGGATTGAATGATAAGGTTACCGTCAAGGGCAAGGTCACCGCCAAAGATAGGGTCGTCGTCATAAGAAATGAAAAAAATCTCGGTTTTGCCAAAGCTTGTAATCAAGGGGCAGGTGCGGCAAAAGGTGAGTACTTGATGTTTTTGAATAATGACACGATTGTGACTAAGGGATGGTTGGATATTTTGGTGAAGGAATTGGACCAAGACAGTCATGGTGCTATCCGTAAAATCGGTGTTGGCGCTGGTACAGATACTAGTACTGTAATTGATGCTGTTGGTCCAAAGCTTTTATATCCAGATAATACAATTCAACACGCTGGGGTAGTTTTTGATGAAAAAAAGTGGCCTCACCATATTTACAAAAAAGAGCCGAAAGATGCACCTTATGTGAATAAAAAAAGACAGTTTCAATGTATTACTGCTGCTTGTCTTTTGATTCGGGCCGAAGTTTTTAGATCAGTTGGTGGATTCGATGAAGCTTATGTGAATGGTTTGGAAGATCTTGATTTGTGTCTAAAAATTCGAGAACTTGGATTCGGAATTTTATACGTTCCAGAAAGTATCGTCTATCATTATGAGAGCATTACTGAGGGGAGATCAAATTACGACGAGAGGAATGTTCAGTTGTTTTATTCAAGATGGAAAAACAAAATCAAAATTGACTATAAAGCTTATGAGGTAGAAGATGGAATGAATGGTATGGGAGAGTTCATTGATTCTTGGAGAAGTAGCAAATTTTCTTACAAGAAATTTCATCGTTTGCTCGAAAGATTTGTTGTTACTGCCAAAAGGGACGGTTTTGTTAATGCGGTGGCAAAAGTGTGGAGAAGGACAACTATGAAAATGCCAGTAGAGGAAGCTGGGTCAAATAAAAAATAAGCCAAATACATGAAAGTTTCAGTAATTACAACAACTTATAATACCGGTAAAACCGTTGAAGACACAATAAAAAGTGTTCTCGATCAGACTTACACAAATATTGAATTTATCGTCATAGACGACGCGTCTACAGATAATACTTTGGATATCGTTAATAAATTTAAAGATAAAATCACCAAGATCGTAGCTACGGAGCACACTGGTATATTTGGAAATTTAAATAAGGGTGTAAAATTGGCTACAGGAGATATTATAGCGATTCTGAACTCAGATGATTTTTATATTTCAGATGATGTTATAGAAACGGTTGTGAAAGAATTTGAAAAGACTGGTGCAGATTGCGTATGGGGCGATATGCTCATCGTCGATTCGGTCAATGTTAATAAAGTGATTAGGAATTGGAAATCGTCACCATATAAAGAAGGAAATTATCAAAAAGGATGGCATCCACCACACCCAACATTTTTTGTAAAAAGAAGTATTTATGAGGAATATGGCTATTTTAGAACTGACTTATGGACATCAGCTGATTATGAGTTGGTCTTGAGATTCTTGGAGAAAAACCGCATTTCGTCTAGTTATATTCCAAAAGTCTTAACCAAAATGCGAAATGGTGGATCTAGTACCAAAAGTCTATTCAACTGGGTTAGAGGTAATATTGGTGCTTACAGAGCATTCAGAGTAAACGATTTGCCGATTAGTCCGCTCTTTATTTTTCGGAAGCCATTATTAAAAGTCGGACAGTTTTTAGCAAAATAAAGATATCAAGTATAAAAGATCGATTTTTGATGTAATAAAGATCGAACTGGAATTTTTTGCGAGCTTCTTCGATAGAAGTGCTTGGTTTGAAGTTGAGTTGAGCCCAGCCAATAATACCCGGCTTGATTATGTGGCGAATTTCATAATAAGGAATAACCTCATAAATTTTTGCCAATTTTGTTCTCTCTGGCCTCGGTCCGATAAATGAAATATCCCCTTTAAGTACGTTTAAAATCTGTGGCATTTCATCTAAGTGTGTGTGTCGAAGGAATTTGCCAATTGATGTGAGACGAGAATCTCTCTCGACTGTCCACAACGGACCATCCTGATCAATTTTCATTGTACGAAACTTATAGAGAGTAAATGGTTTATCATTTTTTCCAACTCTTTCCTGTTTGTAGATAATTGGCCCATGAGAAGATGTGGCTACCAGGATCCCAATAATAATGGCGAGAGGAATAGTTATAGGCAAGGTGGCAATTATCAATATTATTTCAACCATGAATTTTGTTGATTCATAGATACTTTTATTTTTGGTAATTTCACGTATGAACCATTCCTCCTCAATCTCTGATACAGGAATACAACGGAAAAGTGATTCGTAGAAGTCTGTAAGCGAGGTTATTTCTACCGATCTCGATAATATTCCATACAGCGTTTTTATTACGGTATTGTTTTTAAAAAATCTTCCGTCAACTACGACTTGAGCAATGGAGTTTTTTTGAATCGTCTCCGCCAGTTTCAACATGTTCGTATTGAATGGATAAAGTGCGTATCCCAATTGGGGATTGGTGTCTATGTATTCGGAGATTTCATTGGTCAGAGGAGATGATGCGAGCATCATGACGTTCGAACAATATTTTTTATGGATGAAAATTTTTCTTTGCAAATAGCGCCAAGTGATGTCTAGGATTCCAAAAGTAATGGCTAGTGCAATCAGGTTTGCTTTAGGTGTCAATTCGAAGAATCGACTGAATATATAAAAAATCGTAATAGTGAATGCGAAACTGATGAGTAAAGCAGTGGTAACACGCTTGGTAATTTCCAAGAGGTTACCAAAAGCATTGTAAGTGTAAAGATTTGAGATATAAAAGATGGCCAACCATAATATGAGAACTATAATAAATGGATATAAGTGAACTGAAAATTGAGTCGTGAAGCTATTACCGAAGGAACTGGCGAAGCTACCAATATTATTGCTGAATATCCCATATCTCACATACAACACAATGGTCATAGATAGTGCGAAAACAACAATGTCTCCAAGGAAGGCTATGCTTAATTTATGTCTTTTTATTAGTTCGCTGAGCATTTGTTATGTTGTGGAATATAGCATATATATTGTCTTTTTGATAAACTTTGTTCAAGTCCTGCCATGTGGCCTGCCTAATATATTAAAGTTGCGTAATACTAGCGCGACTGTAATCAATCTAAATAAATGATTAAAAAAGAACTTGAAACTAGTGTGGTTTTACCTGTGACAACAGAATTCGTAGAGAGACGAATTTATATTATCCGTGGTAAGAAAGTTATGTTGGATAGTGATCTGGCGGAGTTGTATCAAGTTGAGACTGGGCAAATGATAAGAGCGGTTAAAAGGAATATAAATAGGTTTCCAGATGACTTTATGTTTAAAATAGCCACAAGTGAAGCCACGGCTTTGAGATGCCAAATTGGCACCTCAAACGTTGGTCGTGGTGGTAGACGCTATGGGTCTTATGCCTTTACAGAACTCGGTGTAGCAATGCTCTGTTCAGTTTTGAGAAGTGATCGTGCGGTCCAAATGAATATCTACATTATGCGTGCTTTTGTTAAACTTCGTGAATTGCTAGCAACGCATAAAGATTTGGCAGAAAAGATTTTAGCTTTGGACAAAGAACAGAATGAGCAGGGAAAGGATATAACTGCTATTTCTATAGCGGTTACACAATTGATTAAGGACCATTAAATTGAGAGAGATGAGCTTCCGAATGCGATTGGGTTTGAAATTGATTAGGTATTCTTTGTGGTGTAAAATTGTGTCATGTCAGCAATAGATTGGACACCAATATACAAAAAATACAAAGGACTTTGGGTAGCTCTACTCAAGGATGAGAAAACTGTTGTTGGTCATGGTAAGACTCTGAAAGAAGCTAGAATAAAGGCTCTTCAAAATGGTTATGCTTATCCTATTTTTACGCGTATGCCCCAAAACTTATCAGCTTATGTAGGAGGTAGTATTTGGTGCTTGATTTATCAAAAGAGTCGGTCGAGTTAAAACAAATAAAATATTATGAAAACTTTCATAATGCCAAAAAATTTGGTTCAAAAGTGGGAAATAATGTGTTGTTGTATGACGTGTGGTACTTTTATCTTTCCTATAATTGCGACGGATGGGACTTATTATGGTGCGCAGTATTTTGGATCTGGATTGCCATATAATCGAGACGATAAGCAATGGAAGTGTGATGGTTGTTGTGGGGTAAAGCGTGAGGAGTATAAACCAAAGGAGAGAATTGGGTTTAAAGTGCAGTAAAAATTAGATTTGCCAAAACCCACCTTTTCCTGTACATTATTGGCTATTAAGGAGCAGGTTCTGCTTTTTTAATTTATCAACATTTATTATATGAAATCGGGCTTAATTATTCTTGTGGTTGGTTTCGTTATTTCTATCATTGCTCTCTATGTTCCAATAGGAGATGGTCTCGGTAATGGATATCTCGCAATGTTTATCGGCTATCCACTAATTCTCATCGGTCTAATCGTTATTATTTATAAATTTATTAAAACAAGAAAATAAACCATGAACCGCGACTACCCATTAGCTCAAGTACGTAACTTCGGTGTTATTGCTCACATTGATGCCGGAAAAACAACAACGTCAGAACGTATTCTCTATTACACTGGCGAAATTCATAAGATTGGTGAAGTGCACGAAGGTGAGACGACCACTGACTGGATGGAACAAGAGCGCGAACGTGGTATTACGATCACTGCCGCTGCTATTACTTGTTTCTGGAATCCTACATATATGACTGGCGTGAAAGGTGCTGACGGCAAACAGGATGTTACCAAGAAAGTTCGTTTCAACGTCATCGATACTCCAGGACACATCGACTTTACCGTAGAAGTGAAGCGTTCTCTGCGCGTACTCGACGGAGCTGTCGTGGTTTTCGATGGTGTGGCTGGTGTGGAACCTCAGTCCGAAACAAACTGGCGTTATGCTGACGATGGTAAAGTGCCACGTCTTTGTTTCATCAACAAAATGGACCGTATGGGAGCCTCTTTTGAGCGTTCATTCAAATCTATCGTTGAGCGTCTCAACAAAAACGCTATTAGATTCCAACTTCCTATTGGTCTAGAAGGTGAGCACAGTGGTGTTGTCGATCTTCTCAAGATGAAGGCTTATTATTTCGAGGGCGAGAAGGGTAAAGATGTTGTTGAAAAAGAAATTCCAGCCGACATGCTCGCCGACGCGCAAAAATATCATGCCGAACTTATAGAAAAGATCGTTGAAACAGATGATGCTGCCATGAATGAATTCCTCGAAGGTAAATCTTTCGAAGGTCAGATTGATAGACTCAAAGAAATCACTCGTCGTGCTGTTATTGCCAATAAGATTTTCCCAGTTTTCACTGGTTCAGCTCTCAAAAACGTTGGTGTTCAGCTTGTTTTGGATGCCGTCGTAGATTATCTTCCATCACCACTCGACATGCCAGCTATCAAGGGTATTGATCCAAATACCGGAGCCGAGATCGAGCGTCACGCTTCAGATGAAGAGCCTTTTTCAGCTCTCGCTTTCAAACTCCAGAACGATCCATTCGTCGGAGCTCTTACATTCTTCCGTGTGTATTCTGGAACTATCGAAGCTGGTTCATATATTTATAATGCAACAACTGGCAAGAAAGAACGCCTTGGCCGTATCGTCCGTCTTCAAGCTGACAAGCGTGAAGAAGTAAAGAAAGTTTTTGCTGGTGAGATTGCCGCCGCCGTCGGTCTCAAGGATGCTCTTACTTCTCATACATTCTGTGATGAAGCAAATCCGATCGTTCTCGAAATCATCAAGTTCATGGAACCCGTCGTGTCTCTACGTATTGAACCAAAGACAAAAGCCGACCAAGAGAAAATGGGTATGGCACTTCGCAAGCTTGGAAATGAAGATCCAACATTCCGCATTTCTTCTAACTCAGAGACAGGTGAAACTATCATTTCAGGTATGGGAGAACTCCACCTTGAAATCATGGTTGATCGTATGAAACGTGAATTCGGTGTTGAAGCAAACGTCGGTGAACCTCAAGTAGCGTATCGCGAAACTATTCTTGGTACTGCTGAAGCTGAAAATAAATACATTAAGCAGACAGGAGGTAAAGGTCAATACGGTCACGTTCGTCTCACACTCAAACCTATGGAAAAATTGGTTGAAGGTGAAAAGATTCCAAAGAACGTCAAGCGTTACGATGACTTTGAATTCGTTAACTCTATCAAAGGAGGTGTCATCCCACAGGAATTTATTCCAGCCGTTGAAAAGGGAGTACATGAAGCCATGGATCGCGGTATTGTCGCTGGTTATAAAATGGTAAATGTTTCTTGTGAGCTTACATTCGGTTCATACCATGACGTTGACTCATCAGAAATCGCTTACAAGATCGCCGCTTCCCAAGCTTTCCAAGATGCATGTAAGCGCGCCAAGCCTGTAATTCTCGAACCGATCATGAAGCTTGAGGTTGTTTGTCCAGAAAAGTATATGGGTGATGTGAATGGTTCTATCGCTTCAAAACGTGGTCAGATCGAAGGTTCAAATCCAAAGGGTCAAGTTATTTCTATCATTGCCAAGGTTCCATTGTCGGAAATGTTCGGTTATACAACACAGCTCCGTTCTATGACGTCAGGTCAGGGAAGTGCTCAGATGGAATTTGATCATTATGAAGTTGTGCCAGCAAATGTGGCTTTGGAGATTGCTGAAAAGAGAAAATAAGAATATAAAAAGATAGTTAAATTGAATGCGGCGCCATCAACTTCGTGATGGCGCCGCTCAATTTTACCGACAGTTTTTCTAGTTGTGGCATTGTCAGCTATGGGGCATTAACAGTTACTGGCACCGGAATTGGTACCGGGGCAACGAAAATGGGTACAAAAACCCAAGTTATCCTCCTGCCCTCAGTCGCGCAGCCAGCCACCAGCACCATAACTAACACCAACAATCCGACGATATGCAACATTTTCATGGCATCTCCTTAAGTTGTTGACCAAATGTACTACATTAATATAGTACCATTCTTATTAGTATATTGCATTACTGTTAATAAGTCGGTTGGCACTTATTATCGCATGTGATATGATAGTCTCACTACCCAAGTAATGACTCTCGCGAGGCATACTTGTTTTTTATATAGAGGACTTATACCATAAACTATGGTGTGAAACGGCGGAGAAAGTGCTAAATTATTATTTACTAGTTACTAAATTTAATGAAAAAATTCATCTCATTGCTAGTTGCGTCTTCGATAGTGTTGTCACCTCTTTCAGCTTTTATCCAACCATTTCCTATAGCAAATGCTCAGATATCAACCGCTTGTCCAGCGGGTATGACCTGCACACCAAATGGTCGTACTATATCTGTTGTTACACAAGCCCAGCCGGAAACTTGGCAAAAGGCTAGTGATGAGAAAGTTGTTTGGAGTACATCATCAGTAGGTGGAGAGGCTGCAATATATGAAATCTTCTTATCATCACAGCCAAACTCTGTTACACCAGTAGCTCCTTCGGATATATCTATAAGTCAGGCCTTGAACGGTACGTATTTGAATAACCTTAAAGTTGTTTCGAGTAAAGGTACAGTTACTATAACTCGTAAAATAAATTCAAATATTTTGGCAAGTGTACCACTTGGGTCATATACCGTAAAAGTTGTTACAGTTTCTTGTCCCGGTAGTTCTATTAACGGAAATGTTATTAATGAATTATTAAGCAATACGATAAAATGTAATTCTATAAATGCGGGTACTAGTAATATATATAGCAGACCCGTATTAATACCGGTTACTCCTTCAGTATCTCTCGCTACTAGTACCTCTTTGGTTACTATTACTGCGGCACCAGATCCTTTTGTTACTGTTACGAACCCTATAGATGGAGATGTGTGGATGGCAGGCACAAGACATAAGATAACTTGGGTAGCCAATTTCATAAAAGGAACAAACAATACTGGCTTGAGTTGGTACAACGGTATACACGAAAGAGCTTTGTATGGTATAGGAGTCAACCCTTATAATCATGGTGGTAGTAATATGTCTAGTGTTGCAGGACAAATAACTACATCTCTAGCTGAAAATTTGGTTACTCAGGTTGCTACTCAAGGAATAATCATGTTCGCTTCGAGTATATCTTGGACAATTCCATTTATTGGACCTATCTTGGGTATAGCAGCAAGTATTCTTAGCTGGACGGGCGTCTTCGATGAACAACCACAGGGTGTTACAGAAAGGATAAACATAGTTCCTTTTGATCCAGCAACAGGCACTCTTGGTCAACCAGTTCAAACTACCACTCGTCTGACAGAGCAGAGTATGGCAACCTTGGTATTGAGTAATAAAGTTGTACCAGGTACTTATAAGATTCAAGCTATCGCAGTTGTAAATAAGAATACTCAGATCGCAACAACTAGTGGTATGTTTACAGTCGTCACACACGTAAAGACAGATATAACTTCAGTAAACATATCGACTGATGGTACAAAGATCACTGTAAATGGTAATGGATATTCTGCAACAGACAATACATTGATCATACGAGATAATTCTGGAAAACTACTATCAACAATAAATAATATTTCTTCCGACGATGGTATGAGTCTTACAACTACAATACCAGCAGGGTCTATATTAAGTTCAGTAAAATACAAATTTGTTGTAGCTAATACTTTTGCGACAAGTAGCGCCTTCGTTACAAAACCTGCTGTATTCGACAATCAGGATTCATCTCCTTCAGATACTACAACTACAACAACTACAGACCCTACGCTGACACAAAATGGTAATTCATCTGCGATTACTATTTTGAGTTTGACGCCAACTGTATTGTCAGCAGGAAATCTAACTGGCAATATAACTATCACTGGACGAGGATTGAGTGGTGTTCAGTTGCAGATAGATAATCAAACCTATGGTAGTTCATATATTACTTCAACAGATAGTTCTGTGACTATAGATGCAAAGATTTTGGCTACATTGGCTGTAGGTTCTCACGCTATCGCCCTTTATAATTCGAGTGGAACAAGTAGTCCTGTACCATTTCAGGTACAAGCAGGTGTTGCGGGAGCACCTTCGATCACGGTCACTAGTCCAAATGGAGGAGAGATGTTCAGGGCAGGTGTTGACCCATTATCGGTCAGTTGGGTGGGAACAAATTTAGCTTCTAACGATGGTATACAATTTTCTCTTGTTGGTACTAATGGAATTGTAACTGTAGCAAATGCTATGGGAACAGGACTTGATCTGAAAGCTGCTGGTGGTTCTGCGATATTAAATCCTGGAAGTATTCAGTCAGGTAGTTACCGCCTTAAAATAACTGACGATTACGGTAATACTGATATGAGCAACAATTATTTCACAATTACTGCTCCAGCTACGATCAACACCAACACTTCAAACTGTGCTACTGCTCCTGCAGATCAGGTATATACAGGTACAACAGCAGGAAGCGTTTGGGGCTCAGGTCCATATACAAATGACTCAGCTATTGCAGCAGCTGCTGTTCACCAGGGTCTACTTACTGCAGGTCAGTCAGGAGTTATTCGTGTCACGTCAGTAGGTACACTTCCAAGTTTCACAGGATCAACAAAAAATGGAGTTACTACATATCCTTGGGGTTCATTCTGTGGAGTTACTTTGTCTCTAGTTGGTGTGGCCCAAGTTACAAATAACTCAGTAGACTATTCGGCACTTAACACCGCTCTTGCTACTGCACATGGCCTGATCAATTCAGCAAGTATTGGTACTGGACCTGGTCAGTATGCACAAAATATAGTTAACTCACTAAACTCATCTATCAACTTTGCTACAGGTATAGGTGCAAATGCAACTCAAGCAACGGTTGATTCCGCTGTTAGAGTATTGAACAAAGGAATATCAGATTTTACAAGTTCTGTTAATCCAGCAGCAAGTACGGGAACAACTGGTACTTCTGGTAGTGGTACGAATTCAAACACTAACTCGAATACCAATACGAATACGACTCAAGCTGATGCTCAAGCACAAGCTGCTGATCAGGCCGCTGCTGCTCAGGCCGCTGCTGCTCAGGCCGCCGCACAAGCTCAAGCAGGTTCATCTGGTCTACACATAACATCTATAGCACCTACACCTGGTGTTATCGGAGCACAAGCTACTATCTATGGAAGTGTATTTGCAAATCCAGACAAGATACATTTGTCACAAGGTAGTCAGTCACTATATATTTCTCCTACAACTCTTGATTCTGTTGATATGGCATTCAGCATACCTACCTCACTTTCTACTGGTAACGTAGCTGTATCTGTTGTTGACTTTTATGGTTCAGAGAGTAATATTGTCAATTTCAATATAACTGCACCCCCCGCTAACGTCACCACATACTCAATCTCTACCTCAGCCAGTCCTTCCAATGGTGGAACAGTCTCTGGTGCTGGATCATACAACTCAGGTGCACAAGTTACTCTTACAGCAACCGCAGCTACTGGATATCACTTCACAGGTTGGACAGAAGTTACAGGTACAGCAGTCGTAAGTACAGCAACATATCAATTCACTGCTACTGCAGCTCGTTCTCTAGTAGCTAACTTTGCTCAAGCACAAGCTGATGCTCAGGCTGGTGGTTCATGTCATGCTACTGACCTTGCTTGGAATCCTATTACATCTGTACTTCCTGGTTCTACTGTGTTTTGGGCCATAGGAATTAACGGTGTCGGTTCACTTCCTACTGGATTGGGGGCAGGAAATACTTGGTATAACTGGACTGGTACAGATGGTTTTTATGGATCAAGTTCTTTTGGAAGTTGGTATTATAGTACAGTTGGTACAAAGACAGCGTCTGTCACAGTTACGACAGCTAATGGTGCGGCAGTTGTAGTTAACTGTTCTCCGTTAACTGTTGCAACTTCGAATACCAATACGAATACTACTTATTCTCTTACTGCCCCAGCATCTGTTGCAACAGGCGCACAGCTAACTCTTACATGGTCAGCTCCTGCTACAAGAAGTAGTAATCCTAATGATTGGGTAAGTCTATATAAAGTTGGAGATGCAAATACATCTTATGGTGCTTGGAAATATACAAATGGATGTGTTACAAGTTGTACATTCGATGTTACTGCTCCGACAGTATCAGGTTCATATGAATTTAGATATCTAAAAGATGCTGGATATACAAGTGTGGCTTCAAGTAATCAAATAACAGTAGGAAGTTCTGTGTCTGATGCTGCTGCGCAGGCTGCTGCTCAAGCCGCCGCACAAGCTCAAGCACAAGCTGCTGCTCAGGCCGCCGCACAAGCTCAAGCACAAGCCGCCGCACAAGCTCAGGCTGATGCCGCTGCTCAAGCCGCTGCTCAGGCCGCTGCACAAGCTCAAGCACAAGCTGCCGCTCAGGCCGCTGCTCAGGCCGCTGCACAAGCTCA
Source organism: uncultured bacterium (assembly GCA_903905325.1). GTDB lineage: Bacteria > Patescibacteriota > Minisyncoccia > Phycocordibacterales > PALSA-1337 > C7867-002. The sequence continues at coordinate 5,714 of CAIVGA010000042.1, read as the reverse complement.
AGCACAAGCTGCTGCTCAGGCCGCTGCTCAGGCCGCTGCACAAGCTCAAGCTGCTACTCAGGCTGCTACTCAGGCTGCTGCTCAAGCTGCTGCTCAAGCTGCTGCTCAGGCCGCTGCACAAGCTCAGGCTGATGCCGCTGCTCAAGCCGCTGCTCAAGCCGCCGGACAGAATACTGTAACTATTAATTATGCAAATCTAATTACGTCTATTAATAATGCCTATGATGCAGAGAAAATGGCTGTTATCGGTAGCGCTAATGGAAACTTTACTCAAACCGCCTATAACACATTGGATGCGGCACTTACTACCGCTAAGGTAGCCAAGAATAATTCAGGAGCCACTCAGTCTACTATAGATGCTGCTACTCAAACATTGAATACTGCTATTAGTACATTCAATAGGAGTGCACTTGTGGTAGCTGCCGTTACTACATACACAGTCACAACTTCTGCGTCGACTGGTGGTACAGTCACCGGCGGAGGACCATACGCTGCTAATGCATCAGCTAATCTCGTAGCTACAGCTAATCCAGGCTACACCTTCACCGACTGGACAGATCCTAGCGGTAATTCGATATCTACTTCCAATCCATTTATATTTACCGTGGCGGGGGATTACATGACATTTAGGGCAAACTTCGCTGTCGTAAATAGTAATCCACTTACTCTTTCTCTAACAGCTAACAATGTTGCCAACAATCTAAATATTGCCAAAGCAACAGCTGTGACTCTTAGATGGGCAGTAACTGGTAGTCCAACCTCATGTACTGCTAATGGTAGTTGGACTGGCGCTAAGGCCAAAGCTGGAGGTGCTCAAGCCATGGGTCAAATATCAGCGAATAAAACTTATACATTAGTTTGTCAAAATGCTAGTGGAGAGTCTGTTTCATCAACTGTAACATTAACTCTTAGTCCTACAGCAGCAGTGAATGGTGTAGCATCAAACACTGCCTCTATTTGGGATGCTATCTGGTCATTCTTTACAGGTAAATAAAGATTCTGATTCTGCCTGAATTTTGCCAGGAAGTAACAATTGATTATTAAAGACAGAGACTCCTCGAAAGGGGAGTTTTTGTTATCCGCGCCGATGCGGGCGACCCGCTTTTTGTTATTAGATTTGACAAGATTTCACAGCATGCTAGTATGTGTCCCATCGCTTACCCAAGCGTTTTTATTAACGTAACTATTAATAATTTATCTTTGGCCCTCGTCGCTCGGACCGTCTTTATGAAAATAGAGACACTCACGCCCGAACGAAGCGAGCCAAAGCACTAAATCAATAATCATATGGCAGCAGAATTCAATCGTTCCAAGCCGCACGTAAATGTCGGCACCATTGGTCACGTCGACCACGGCAAGTCAACTTTGACCGCCGCTATTCTTGTTGTCCAAGCAAAGAAAGGCTTGGCCAAGGAAAAAGCTTACGCAGATATTACAAAAGGAGGTACAGTTCGTGATGCATCAAAGACTGTTACTATCTCACTAGCGCACGTTGAGTATGAGTCTCCTACTCGTCACTATGCTCACATCGATGCTCCAGGACACGCCGACTATATCAAGAACATGATTACAGGTGCTGCCCAGATGGACGGTGCTATTCTCGTTGTTTCTGCTACTGACGGTGTTATGCCACAGACACGCGAACACATTCTTCTTGCAAAGCAGGTTGGTGTTCCACGTGTACTGGTTTTCCTTAACAAGTGCGACCTCGTTCCAGAGAAAGACCTTCTAGATCTAGTTGAAGAAGAGGTGCGTGAACTTCTCACAAAGAATGGTTTCGATGGAAAGGATGTTCCAGTTATTCGTGGCTCAGCTCTCAAGGCCCTCGAAGGTGATCCTGCTTACACAGCCAAGATCGATGAGCTTATGAATGCTCTTGATACCTTTATTCCTATGCCAGTTCGTGAAGTCGACAAGCCATTCCTTATGCCTATTGAGGATATTTTCTCAATCGAAGGTCGTGGTACAGTCGTTACTGGTCGTATTGAACGCGGTCAGATCAAGGTTGGTGAGGAAGTAGAAATCGTTGGATTTAGAGATACAACAAAGACTACTATCACTGGTATTGAAATGTTCAACAAGTCTCTCAAAGAAGGTATTGCCGGAGACAATGCTGGACTCCTCCTCCGTGGTACAGCCAAAGATGATGTTTCCCGTGGTCAAGTTTTGGCAAAAACTGGCTCTGTTAAGCCACATACAGAATTTGAAGCTGAAGTTTACGTTTTGAAGAAAGAAGAGGGAGGTCGCCACACACCATTCTTCACAGGATATAAGCCTCAGTTCTATATTCGTACGACAGACGTTACTGGTGAAGTAACATTGGCAGAAAAGGTAGAAATGGTTATGCCAGGAGATACAGTTACTTTCAAAGTTAAACTCGTTGCTCCAGTCGCTCTAGATGCGCAACAGCGTTTTGCTGTTCGTGAAGGAGGTAAGACTGTCGGTGCCGGAGTTGTAACAAAAGTCATCGCATAGTTTTGCTCCCAATAAATTTCACTCATTAATTAACTTTATTACTATGCCTACTGCAAAGAAAACAGAAACAACCAAAGCGGTAGCTGCTCACAAGCCTGCTCGTGCCCACAAAGCCAAGGTTTCAAGTGAAATTCCTCATTTGCGCATTCGCATCCGCGCCTATGAGCACAAGATTCTTGATGCATCATTGAAGCAGATCATGGATACAGCTACACGACATGATGTCGAAGTGCATGGTCCAGTTCCATTGCCAACAGAGATCAAGAAATATACAGTCAATCGTTCGTCATTCATCGACAAAAATTCACGTGAACAGTTTGAAATGCGCGTTCATAAGCGTCTTATCGATATCATCAACCCAAATCCAAAGGTGATAGAGGCTTTGACCAATATGAACTTGCCTTCAGGTGTGAATATTGACGTAAAAATGATGTAGGAAATGTAGAAAATATAAGAAATTACACACGAAATTATTCAGCACGCTATAAATACCGCCATGAAATTCATCCTTGGAAGAAAACTAAATATGTCCCAGATTTATGATGCTAAAGGCACAGCTATTCCTGTTACATTGGTTTCTGCTCGTGGGAATACTGTCACTCAAATCCGCACAAAGGACAATGATGGTTACGAAGCTGTTCAGGTTGGTGAAGGTGTTAGAAATCCTGCACGTATCACAAAGCCTATGAAAGGTCATTTCAAGGACCTCGGTAACTTTGCTGCTTTGTCAGAATTCCGTATTGAAGCTGGGTCAAAATCTGACACCGTTCTTAAAGTTGGTGACAAGATAGATCTTTCTCAATTTAAAGCTGGCGACAATCTCGTTGTCAGTGCCATTTCTAAGGGTAAAGGTTTTCAAGGCGTGGTCAAGCGTCATGGATTCGGTGGAGGACCTCGTACACACGGTCAGAAACACTCTGAGCGTGAACCAGGATCTATCGGAGGTGGCTTGCGCACGCACGTACCAGTAGGTATGCGCATGGCGGGTCGTATGGGTAGTGATCGTATTACAGTCAAGAACCTCAAGGTCATCCATATTGACCCAGAAGAGAGTATCCTGTATGTTTCTGGGGCTATACCAGGTCGACGCGGTACATTAGTGGAGATTGTCGCCGCATAAGCTGTCGCATAATATCCAGCCAATTCATTCAATATCATGGAAGCAACACTATATAATCAAACAGGTAAATCAGCAGGAAAGATCAATCTTCCAGAAAGCGTTTTTGGTGTTCCTTGGAATGCCGATTTGGTGCACGAAGTTGTTCGCCTCATGAATTCAAATTCTCGCAATCCTATCGCTCATACAAAGACTCGTGGAGAAGTTCGTGGTGGAGGTAAAAAGCCTTGGAAGCAGAAAGGTACTGGTCGTGCTCGTCACGGTTCTAGTCGTTCTCCTATCTGGGTTGGTGGAGGTGCACACGGTCCTCGTAATGACAAGAATTTTGCTCGTAAGATCAACAAAAAGACTCGTACAAAAGCTCTTTACACTATCCTTTCTCGTAAGTTTAAGGATGGAGAAATACTTTTTGTAGACTCATTGTCCATGAAGGCACCAAAGACAGCTGATGCTAAGGTTATTTTGTCAGCATTTGCCGGTATCAAGGGTTATGAGAAGCTTTCAACAAAGAAAGTAAATACAGCTATTATCGCTATGGATGCCAAGTCAGATGCTGTTACGAAGAGTTTTAGAAACTTTAGTAATATTTCTGTCGAGGAATTCCGCAATATTAACCCTGTTTCTATTTTGAATCACACGTACTTGATAGTTTCAAATCCAGAAGCATCGTTTAAGAATCTTATCGTCGCCGACGCCAAATAACCATCATGACTACTACATTCGATCCAAAATCAGTTATTATCCACCCTCATGTTACAGAGAAGTCTGGTGTTTTGAGCCAAGGTGGAGTTTATACTTTTGTTGTCACAAAAAAGGCCAACAAACAGCAAATCACTCAAGCTATCAAAGGACTTTACAAAGTTACTCCAGTCAAGATCGCTGTTGCCAACATGCCAACAAAGAATATCTTTGTTCGTGGTAGAAAGGGAACAGTCGCTGGACTTCGTAAAGCCATTGTTACTCTTAAGAAAGGCGATAAGATAGACTTTGTATAGAAATCATTTTCACATAAATTTTTCATTCATTAATAAACCATCATGAAATCATTCCGACCAACAACAAAATCACGCCGACACATGACAGTATTGCCATTCAAGCAATATCTTACTGCTAGCGAGCCTTATGGTCCTCTTACAGTAGGTTTTAAGCGTGACATGGGCCGCAACTCTCATGGTCGTATCACAGTTCGTCATAAGGGTGGAGGTCACAAGAAGCTTTATCGCATGATCGATTTCATGTATGACAAGAAAGACATGAATGCCACAGTAAAGACCGTAGAATATGATCCTTTTCGTACTGGTTATATCGGTTTAGTTAACTACAAAGACGGTGAAAAGCGTTACGTTCTCTTGCCAAAGACCATGAAAGTAGGTAATTCCTTTATTGTTTCAGAAAAAGCTCCTATTTTGACTGGTAACCGCCTTCCTCTTAAGAACATCCCAGTTGGTACATTTATTTACAATATAGAAATCAAGCCAGAAAGTGGATCCAAGCTTGTTCGTTCAGCAGGATCTTTTGCTCAGGTTATCGCTAACGATGCTGGTTACACTCACATCAAGATGCCTTCGACAGAAATTCGTAAAGTTCACGAAGATGCATGGGCAAGTATCGGAGCAGTTTCAAATGAAGAAAATCGCCTCGTGAATATTGGTAAAGCTGGTCGCACACGTTGGATGGGCATTCGCCCAACAGTTCGCGGAACAGCTCAGAACCCAGTGGATCACCCATACGGTGGAGGTGAACAGCGCCAAGGTCGTGGTCTACGCAGACTTAAGACTCGTTGGGGTAAGCCAGCCGGTAAAGGTCAGAAGACACGCACTCCAAAGAAATACTCAAATATATTTATTGTCTCACGCCGCCAAGTTGGTAAGAAGAAAGTTAAGGCGACAATGTAAAGGCTGTTGCGTAGTAAAAAACTCAAAAAAGACCCATATACGTGGGTCTTTTTTGTTTTCCACTCGATGTAAACTTATATTTTCTTGACTTCTGTAATAGCCAAGAGGTAGAATCACGGCATACACAGCCCTAAGCCGAGTTAATTGTTTGCACACCTTTTTTTTCTCTGAATAATTTATATTTCAGGAATCGAATTCGGCCTATTTGAGTCTGCGAGATTTATTGT
>CAIVGA010000041.1 GCA_903905325.1 uncultured bacterium | reverse complement strand
TCAACGCTTTCAGCCAACTTCAAAAATCCCAAAAAAACTTTGACTGGCATTTCTTCATAAAAGGAGGTGGTGATAAATACAGAGAACAAGCAAAAGAATTAGGATTGAAAAATGCGCATTTCTTGCCAGCTGACGGAGACAATATAGGGACTTCAAAATTTTTGAATACCCTAGACATATTCGCTCACGGTCGTGGTGATGGTGAGACATTTGGTGCTGTTTTTGTTGAGGCAATGATCCATAGTAAGCCCTGCCTATCACATCACAGCCAGACTGGACTCGATGCGCAAAAAGAAACAATGGGAAATGCCGGTTTATTTGCCGTGGATGAAGATGATTACACAAAAAAACTTAATGCACTTTTTTTTGATAAAAACCTAAGAGAGACGTTGGCCAAAGAGGCGGTGAAAAATTCGTCCACTTATTCGATCGAAAATACTGTGAAAAACGCTATGTCTGTTTATGAAGAAGTTTTACGTGACCCAACCCGTTTCAAAATTAAAATTAATAAATTGACCAAGACCAGAGATTTTATCTATTCTTATGCTATATTCATAATAAAGTATGTTAAACATTATTTCTAAAACTTATGTCGAGGGAGAGACGAATGGCCCAAATAAGGTTGTCACAAACTTAATTAAGGGTCTAAAAATACTTGATTACCCGTATTGCATAAACAAGGATTTTGAAGCCACTTCCCAACTTTGGGTACACGATGACCCAGAAGCGATAGCACAACTATCGAAAGATAAAATTCACGCCATCGTTGGACCGAACATTTATATTCTTCCAAGAAATATTCCAGAAAATACTGACCTGTCAAACCTTGTTTATATACAACCGACAAAGTGGGCTCGTGATTTTTGGAGGGACTGCGGATATGACAAATGCCCACTGGATGTTTGGCCAGCCGCTATCGATACAAACGAGTTTCCTGAAAGGACAAAACCGCAGAATGGAAAGGTGCTCTTGTATTACAAGCAACGATATGTTGAGGAGTTAGATTTTGTAAAAAAAATATTAGAAAATAAAAATATTTCTTATCAAGTAATAACGTACGGATCATATAACGAGACGGAATATAAAAATATTCTGAAAAACACCAAATATATAATCTGGCTTGGCAGACACGAGACACAAGGTATTGCACTTGAAGAAGCTCTGGCCATAAATGTCCCTATACTTGTATGGGATGTGGAATCTTTGGGACATTGGAACCCGAGAAAAAAAGACATAAATATTTACACAAAAGAGGAATTAGCATACGGAAATACAACATCAGCTGAATATTTTGACGACAGATGCGGTATTAAAACAAAAAATAAAACAGAAATTGAATACTCTGTTGAAGAAATGGAACAAAAATGGGAAACATTCAATCCACGCGAATATATTCTAGAAAATTTAGGGTTAGAAAAACAAGCGATGGAATTACTGTCTTTGTTCGAAAAATATTTTGGTATAAAATATGATGATGGTAAAAATGAGGTCATCAAAAATAACAAGAAGTGGCGAAATGACCGCATATCATTCAAATTGTTTAGTTTCACAAAGGCTTTGGCTAAAAAAATCGTAGGCAAAAAAGGCTAATTATTAAGTTAAGAGTTTGTTATAATACTACCGTGAACCCAAAAGTTTCGATAATTATAGCCACTTTTAACCGTGAGTCTTTTATTGCTGAGTGTATTGAAAGTGTTTCCAAGCAAACATTTAAAAATTGGGAGGCTATTATTATAGATGATGCATCAACTGACAACACTGAAAAAGTTGTAAGGAAATATATCGATGCCGATCCACGCATCCACTATTATAAAAGCCAAACCAATCAAGGAATTTCGAGAGCCAGAAACAAGGGTCTAAAGTTGGCAAAAGGAATTTATATTGCCGCTTTGGATAGTGATGATGTCTGGTTGGATGAAGATAAACTAAAAAACCAAGTTGAATTTTTGGACGCAAATAAAGACTATGCCCTTATCGGTGGCGGTATTATTTACATCGACAAAGATTCAAAGCCAATTAAAAAAACTCTATTTCCAATCTACGATTCTCTGATTAGAAATATAATACTTCAATACAACCCCTTTCCACATTCAACTGTTTTATACAGAAAAGATGTAGCCCTTGAAGTTGGTGGCTATACCGAAGAACCAATTAAAAGCATTAGATGGAATGTCTCGTGTGAAGATTATGATTTGTGGCTTAAGATTGGAATCAAACACAAGTTTACAAACACCCCCAAGGCGATTGCGGGATACAGGGTCCACGGTGGAAATATTGCACGCAAAAAAAGACTTATAATCGCAGCTGTTGTTCTTGATCTCGTCAAAAAATATGCCAAATATTATAAACGACCATATATAGGGATCATAAAAGCATATCTACGTCTTCTTATCGCTTACGCAACAAACTAGTCTGTTGTAGAGGTTAATCAATTTTTAAAATTTTCTTCAGGACATCCTCGGGAACTTCTGTTTGAGTAGTCTTCTGACTGACCTGTTGTTTTTGCAGTATCTGCGGCTCTACTTTGGTTTGTGATGTGGCTTGTGAAGAAGTTTGGGGTAGAGTATGTGACTTTGGCTTATTAAGAGCTGCTGCCAAGGCATTTTTTAGAGCATTAACATTACCTGGTGTTTGAATCTTTGGATCATTTGTAAATTTGGCTGTGTTGGTAAGAGAAGAGAGCGGTACTGGTTTAACAAAAGTGGAAGCATTGACTTGTGTACTAGCTGGTGGTGCCGAATATGGTTGTTTTGGTGAACCATGTTTTGGTTGTACACTTGCAACGGCCGGTTGCACTACATTTGCAGTTGATCGCGTTGCAGTCGTAGTTGACTGAGTACTTATGGAAACGGGAGTATGGGCCCGAGCTTGAGTCTGGGCATATACCTCACCAACCTTCGATATCACAATTTGTGATATCGATTTTTGGGCTGGAACAGGTGCAGCAGTTGTAGATACCGCTGATTGGGTTGATATTGATTTTGCCGGTACAACAACTTGAGATGCCGGACTTGCTACTTTCTTTACAGTTTCAACTGGTTTCTTTGGAGCTGTGTCATGGAACTTAACAATTTCCTCTTCAACCCCAGCGCGTGGACTAGCGAATTGTGTACGAGAAGATTCGATAATTTCTTTGACCAAGGACATATCTGGATGAGCAATCGGTGGCAAAGTTGTAGCAGAAAAAGGTGTGGAGGAAAGGCCGTCAATCATAAGCTTCAAATAAATTTGAGCAAAACCAAGATTGACCAAATCTTCAATCGTAAAATACGGCGCATATTCTTTTTCTAGAAACTCCGCATCTGTAGCGCCAACACGGAAAGAAATCATTGTACCAACGTTACCGAAAACAGCGGCACTAACTATTTCATCCATCTGTTCAATATACTGGTGGGCGATAGTTAGATTAAGTTTATATTTTCTAGCTTCAGACAAAATATCTGCAAAGGATGCGTTAGCAAAGTTTTGGAATTCATCCACATACAGGTAGAAATTTGGCAAAGTTTTCATTACACGATCTGGCACGTCGGCACGTGACATCGCAGCGAGATAAATCTTTGTCACGAGAAGACCACCAAGAAGCTTCATGTTTTCATCACCAATACGACCCTTTGAAAGGTTAATGATAATAATTTTACGCGAATCTATAGCCTGGCGGAAATCAAAAGACGATTTTGGCTGACCGATCATGTTTCGAATAAGAGGGTTCGCCGTGAACTGACCAACCTTGTTCTGAATCGAAGGCACAGCTTCAGCGGCCATACGCTCTGTATAATTGGCAAACTCTTTGACCCAAAAAGCTTTTACTGAAGGATCTTGGATGTGAGAAACGACTTCTGTTCGATACGCTTTATCAGAAAGCATCTTGTTTACACCAAGGAGAGTTGAGCCGGGGGCTTCGAGAAGAGCGAGCAAAGTGTTAGTCAAAATATATTCCATACGCGCAGACCATGCATCTACCCAAATCTTTTTGAATGTACTCATCAAGCCCGATACGACAAGGTGACGTTTGGCTGGATCAACACTTTCGAGAACATTAAAAGAAATTGGAAACTCGACATCGAATGGTGCAATCACTATCACATCCTTGATACGTTCCTTTGGAACATATTCAAGAAGCAAATCTGCAGTCTTTCCGTGCGGATCGATAAAGCAAAGACCCTCACCATTTTGAATATCTTGCACAGCCATATTTTCTAGTAGAGTAGATTTACCCATACCAGTTTTACCAATCACGTAGACGTGACGAGTGCGGTCCTTAGATTTTATACCGAACTTAACTCGTTTCTTACGAGCGTCAGTTTCAGCAAAATATGTAACACGATTGTCATCCATAGCTAGGACTATTTTAGCACAAATTTATACAAAAAAAGACCGCTAGGGTCTATATATAGAGTCTATGCCGATATTTTAGCCATATATGATTAGGGCCCACGCAGCAACTTGCCTGCGTGGGACCCGGAGATCAATACTTCACTGCAACTAACAATCAATGACCACTGTGACCAAGGCCACGACGCTCAAAAAATTCTTCGGCGTACTGCCACGGAGCCTTGGGTGGTGGTTCCTGTACAACCACGCTTGGTTTGGTACCAAACGATGGTTGATTCAAAACCAAACCTTGATCCAGTGTACCATCAGACGTTGTGGTCACATTTCCAATACTTTTACTTACTGCATCCTGCATATCCGCATCCCCCTATACGGCCATAATTTTGTTTGGCCGCATTATGTTACTAATGCCCCTAGTCCCCTAGAATAAACAAACCTCGTCCCAGACGAGCGTTCGTATTCTACACTAGAAACACGAATAACTCTGCGCTCCTATACGTCACTACAAACTACAAACTGCAAAACAACTCTACAAAAATACTACAACTCTTTATTGAAATAAGCAATGTCTTAACTACTATACGTGGCTACATGACCGGCGTTGAAGTCGCAATCTTTTTGACAACAGGCACCTTTTCAACAACCGGAGTTTTTTGCACAACCGTAGCTATAGCATCTCTTTTGTAAATACTTCCAGCATTCCAGAGTAACCAACTTGTTAAGCCAGCATCGTATGTAGCTCTGATTTGTGTGCGAACCATATCAGGTGTGTACGTTGCACCAAGATCAAAAGCCTGTAACCATGGTCGAAAAATTAAGGGTGAAGATGACGCAGCCTTGGCACGATCAACTGCCATATCCATAGAATATTTCACAATCTGATACGGATAATCTGCTGGGTTCTTATATCCAATAAATCCAGTAATATAGTGTGATGGATAAACCATTGGAGCTATAGCAGTAAAATACGGAAAAGCATTTTCCAAATGTTGACCTATACCCATATCTCCAGAATCTGAAGTCGTCTGACCAAAAACATCTACAGAAATAGGAATATCATCTGGTGCAAATTGGTCATGTAAATAAGAAAAAAAGGATTTGAGAACTGCGGGTTTATTCATAATACGTGGTTTTGCCACTGTCACCGACGTATTAGTTATAGATGAAGTCGCTGTAGTTTTTGTTGTACTTGCAGATTTAATCACTGATGCGGTTTTATAATAAATTGTACTTGAAGAATAAACAGCACTAGAAACTGCACCGTCAGACGGAAATCTAATATAATCAAAATTTATTTCATCAAAACCCAAATCATAAGCACCATGACCAATACTCGAAATATATTTCCACGCTTCATGATTGTTGGGATCAAGCCAATATGCGCCACCAGAATCGCGCCAAGGTTTACCAGTCCTTTTATCTATAACAGCCCATTCTGGTCTAGCATTTACTGCAAATGGATCCTGAAAAGTAGCAACACGCCCGATGATATAAATTCCCATACTGTGAAGCTGACCAATGAGTTCTTTGATATCAGGCACACGATCCTGAACAGAACCCATATCAGTGACTTCTTTTACGTCCATATTAAAACCAACTCTTCCACTATAATCTTTGACATCTATTACAACCGCATTCAATGTAGTGCTCGACAAAAGACTGAGCATGCTTTTGCGAAATGAGGGTGTACCAACAGACCAATTTGTATAATAAACTCCCCTTACAGCGTCTGGTGTCGGAATATGGGTGACAACAAAATCTGGTTTTGTAGGTGCGGAAGAAATAACAGAGCTTTCAAGAGATGTCGTGGATAATTGATTGGAGGATGTGGCCTGACTAGTCGATGTGGCTTGAATAAATGATAAAGAGCTAGAACTCGTATCATAAGATACTGGGTGTTTTGGATATAACGAAAAAATTGCCACCAAAATAGAAATAACAATAAGAGCACATATCATAATAACTGTAATTTGTGCCTGACTCTTGTGGCCTTTTTTTCCTCTAAACCAAGACATTAAATAGTTGAATTATCTGTAAGTTTCTGTTCTGTAGATTTGTGCTCCACGTATGTAGTATCTTCAGAATTTGTTCGGACTGGATCGGAACCCAAAGAATAGGCCAGAGCTATAATCACAATGCCTGTAATAACACCGAGAACTTCGAGCCATCCACTAGAAAGACCTAGAAATAAAAATACTCCGACCCAGACACCAAGTAAAACTAATATTTGTCTTTTTGACATAGTAAATCAAATCAATTACCTCGGGGCAGAGCCCACGAGGTATGTCTCGAGGCCTGACCTAAGTGAGTAAATAAAGCTGTCCTGATTTCTCTTCTGTCTTTCCCTGATTCGCAACATAGCGTTCGACCGCTTGCCAGTTGCCTCGCTCGCTAACTGTAGCCATATAGAAGCCATCACTCCAGAATTCACCTCCCCACAGTTCTTTCTTGAGCGCAGGAAATCGTATGAAGAGTTGCTTAGCAGTGATTGACTTGAATATCCTGACCACATCAGAGCCTCCGTATTTTGGTGGAAATGAGATAAGCAGGTGGATGTGATTCTGGTCATAGCCAATCTTTTCAAATTCGATGTCATATCTAGTAGAGATTTCCTGCGCAATGTCGCTGATAGCGAGCGGGATCTCGTTTGTAAGTAACGTCTTGCGGTATTTAACGGGAAAGACAATGTGGTAATGGGTGTCATAGATGTTGTGGTATGTCTTAACTACGGTCATGCCTATATCTTACTTGAAAACCGAGGGTTTCCAAACCTTCCTGCAAGGTACCGCGCGGCAGAGCCGCGGGGAAATCCGCTACCGCGTATTAT
>CAIVGA010000040.1 GCA_903905325.1 uncultured bacterium | reverse complement strand
TTATTATTGAGAGCATTTTCTTGTTGGTGACCGTAATCCTAGGAATACTTTTGGTGAGAAGCACGATATATGAAATGACTCAATGTGAGAAGATAGAAAGGCTAACTAAGGAGTTGGAGGAAGTGAAGAGGATGTTTTGATAATAAAAATTCCCACGAATGGATTGCTCCACCCGCAGGAATATATTTACGTTTAACCACTATTTTGCTCCAGATATTGACTGAGATTACCATTACAGAGAGTTCGTTATATCTGAAAAAGATATTCCCTGGTATACAACTAACCTTCTTTTTACCAAAGGAGAAGTTGTGGAAAACGGTCCGTTAGTTTTAACTAAAGAAAAAGTTGTTGAGTTAATAACGTTTGATCTGCAACAATATTTCGAATAAATAACATGGTGGTTTACGTTAAGTCGTATGCCACCATTTTTATTAACTTCTAAGTACTGCTATTTCCACCTTATTATCTAAAGACTTAATTTCCATAATTCCACCAATTGGAAAAGTGATAATTGGTTCAGTATGACCAAAATCAACATTGGCTATAACTGGAATATTTTTTAAACCTGGAAAAGAATTGACGACAAATTTTATTTTATCCAGAGTCATATTACTATTAGATAAAAATCTACCAATTAACACACCCTTAATCTTGCTAGCATTTGGTTGCTGAAACAATGAATGCAAGTTTCTATAAAATTCACCAAATGTATATACTCCTGCCAAATCATCATCTTCAACACATAAAATAACACTATCAAGATCTGGCATATATTCTGTTCCTTGTAATAAATTTAGAGAACACAAATTTCCTCCTATAATTTTTCCTCGAGCAATACCTGGATTACAAATTACATATCCTTTATTCAAAATAAAGTGGCGATCTTTTTGGTTCTTATACCATTTATCTTCACTCCATTCACTACTAGGAAGAATTGAGTAATCGCCATGCAAAAAAAATGATTTATAAAAATAATCTAATGTATATTCCAAACCAAGTTCGGCACCAAATTTATAAAAATTAGGACCAAAATATGTCATTACACCAGTTTTTTTATAGATAGCATTAATTAGAACCGTAATGTCAGAAGAACCTATAAACGGCTTAGGATTATTTTTTATTACCTGCCAATCAATGTATGGTAATAAATCATTAGAATTATATCCACCAGTTGCGCACATTATAGCTTTTATGTCTTTATCCATAAAAGCCCAATGGAGATCATCCACACGTGATTTAATTGCCGAGGAACCGAGTAAATCATTTTCTATACAATTTTGTCCATATACGATTTCTATACCAAATTCTTTATATAATTTACCAGCTGCAATCAATTTTAGTGAGGATATTTCATTAATTGATCCCGATGGTGCTATCACAGCAATCTTAAATGATATTTTATTTGATTTACTTTTTCTTGTTAAGATTGACGACATTGTTTATTTATAACAAAATTATAATAAAGAATCAACGTATTATTGGTTTTGTACTTTTGTACTAAATGCATCATAAGCAATCAAACAATCTGGAATATAATCCACAACCTTATATAAACCAATGTCAGCAGGTTTGATCCAAATAAAATCATCGTGCTCGGAGAAATTTATTACCACTTTTCCATAGAAAATTTTGGTATGAAATACTAAGGTTACAAACTGTTTATTCTTTGAGACATCAACATTTGATTTCTGAAAAAATAACTTTAAACCTGATACATCGAGACCAGTTTCCTCTTTCACCTCTCTCGTCGCTCCAACATCCGGATCTTCACCGTCTGCTAACGTACCACCTGGAATATCCCAATATCCCGGAAGAATATCATTCTCTTTTGATCTATGAAGAATAAGCACCTCATCAACACTGTTAGAAATGACCGTATGTACAATAAGTCCTTTTTGCATGCCCTATATACTAACTTTATTTCAGGATAATTAAAAACATATCAGCATGTGACTATACAAAAAACCGGTATGTAATTAAACACACCGGCATGACTAACACCTTAATGGCAATTCGGCTTTAACCTATTGTGTAAAACCACTACACAAAACCTTCGTGAACTCGGCTACATCTTTTTCTGACATCGGTATCCAATCAGTATAAATACCAACTTCTCTGCCAGAATAAGCTCTGTGAACAATCACTGTGACTTCGTGAAATATTTTACCAGCCTCTGCTTTCAAGCCACCGGTTGGCAAAATACTTTGGAAGTGTGTGTCCACAGAACGAAGTTCTTTGGTAGTGAATGAACTCGATACCCTGACACTTTCTGTACCAGTATTTGGTCCACTCATACCGACTCCATATTCAACATTTTATTGATTGTGGAATTTCTTGGGTTAAGTTGGCGGTCAATAAAAGCACTCTTATGTTTATTGAGCCCAACTCTATGTTTTAAAACTACAAGAATGTACTGAGCCAATAATACAAGATCATCATTTATGTATGCGAAATCAATATAATCATCATGAATTGCATACAAAGTCTTGAAGACCCGAATCAGTAACCTTGTGCCAAAAGGCTTGAGTGCAGAGTTACAAATCTTGTTAGATGACCTCGATTTACTCGAACCAAGACTTGTAGCAATGGTATCAATCACAGCCTTATCTTGATACCACTCTGGATTTCTAAACTCGATCTCTACTGTCCTGAACTTCATTTTCATCTTCCTACCACTCCTTCTTTGGGATATGCAAAGCCGGTCCTTAATAGAATCTAGCCTTGTTGTTAGTTTGGTTTTCGCGGATACAAAAAATCCGCCCACACAACACTACGCGCATAGCGTACTGATGTAAGGGCGGACTTCTTCCGCGGTGCCACCTCACTTATTCAAGCAAAAAATTATCGACATTTTGCTTGTCTTTCATTGACTCAGGCTCCTTTCGGACGACATCAATTATCCCATGTTTACGGAGGAAACCGAATTTCCACAAAAGCAGAAATCACCTTGCCGAATATCACAAGCGAGGACATATCCCCGCACAAATGTTACCAACTGGCGTCCAGGGCCCAATCTTCCAAGATAAAATCCGGAAGACCCCAAACTAAGGTTTTATGTATAACTTAAATAACTTCTGAAAAAATGATAACATATGTTATAATATTTGCAAAGCTGGCCTCAAACTTCTCATTTCAAACTACACACTCTATTACCACCATGTTCATCAGCCCTTACTCAATACCTATCTGGATCAATGTCATATTCATCGTCAGTATGGCGGCGGTAATATTCTTTGGTAGTAAAAAATTCTCTTCACGTGCATTTGCTTTTGCAATGCTTATCATTGCAGCTTATACAGCTTGCGTCGGCTATGTATTATTCAGTACAGATTATACGGTTCAAATTACTGGGTTAAAAATAATTTTCTTTTCTGGTGCAACATCTATTGCTTCTTTACTTTATTTTATCGATTCATTTCGCCGTGATCGTCCTGCGGGCAAAGGTCTCACGTTTTTGCTCATTGTAATCTTGGGTATATTTTTCTATCTCACATTTTACACTTCAAATGTTGCAGGTTTACCTATTGCAAACAAATTATCTGCAACAGGAATCATGTGGGGATGGTCTTATGGTTGGCTCGCTCTTGCATATCTTTCATATACCATAATTTGTTATATAGCAAGCATTACCTTGCTAATAAAGACCTACAAATCTCGCTCTGACAAAGATGAAAAACGTCATGTATTAGTATTGATCACAGGTTTTCTTGTTGGTGCACTTGCAACTTTGATATTCAACAGCATATTTCCGCAATTAAACATGTTCGACTATGCATGGATCGGGCCTTCGGCTGGAATTATCTGGGTATCAATAATTGGCTACTCGATAATCCGTTATCACCAAATGAATGTGCGTGTCATAACCACAGAAATTTTGATGGTTTTTATGGCGATTTTGGCATTAATAAATATTTTTGTTAGCGACATGCTCGGACTCGGTGGACGAGTATCGGTTTTCGCGGTTTTTATTGCATTGGGAGCTTGGATAATCAGAGGTGCTCTACGTGAAGCTGAACAAAGAAGTATGCTGAAAGATCTCAATGCTAATCTAGAAAAAAAGGTCACGGAACAAACTAGTGAAATCAGAAAATCTTATGAAATAGAACACAATGCTCACTTAGAATTAGAAAAGATTGATGAGACCAAAAATCAGTTTATCATGATTACGCAGCATCATTTGCGTACGCCGATCACTAGCATAAAATGGCAACTTGAAGCACTTTTGAATGAAACTTACGGCCCAGTATCACCAGAAATAAAAAAGGCTATGCAAGACATGGGTGAATCAGTAGAACGGCTCAACCACTTGATAAATAGCCTTTTGAGTATTTCTGCTCTCAAGGCCGGCATAGAAACTCTGACAAAATCAGCGACAAATATGACAAAAATGGTGACGGATGTTGTGGCCGAGTTACATAAAGATATTGAACGTAAAAAAATCACTGTCACAATCTCGTCTGAACATCAACCATGGCCACTCCTTTCGATCGACAAAGACCGAATGCAAGAAGTTGTCTTTATAATTATTGAGAACGCAGTCAAATATAATATCGAAAACGGATACATCACTATAGGTGGCAATGCAGATGAGAAACTATTTACTTTAACTGTAGAAAATACAGGTACAGAACTTTCATCTGACGATAAGAAGAAAATATTTACTGAACTTTTTTACAGAAGTAGCCAGGCTCAACTAGCTCACCCAACTGGTATGGGTATTGGTTTATCTATGGCACAAGCAATTATAGAAGCTCATGGCGGAAGTATATCTATAGCATCACGCAAGCAAGGTGGAGGAGTAAAGGTTACAGTAACATTGCCTTATTAAAAAGCAAAACATTATTTTAATGAAGATGCTTTTACGAAACTTGAGAGAAGTGTTGCAATTTTTTGCATAACATAATCAGACATAATTTTATAAGATGAAAAATCTCCAACACCAACAACTGCTTTTAATTCATCAGGATAAATAGGTTTACCAAAAATTACTTTCATTTTATTTTTTCTCGTCAAAAAACGTCCAGGAGAAATTTTGTAGGAACCTGATATGGCGACAGGAATAATTGGTACACCTGTTCGAATCGACAAATAAGAAACTCCGCCTTTGGCAGGTTGGATGGTACCATCCGGCGTAATATGCCCTTCTGGAAATACACACATATTTACACCATCTTCTAATAAAGAAATGTGACGCAAAAGAGACTTCTCATAGTCTCGAAATCCTACGAATGCTGGATATCCACCCCACGCTCGAAAGAACATTCCCCCATAAAATGCCTGACGCCACCCCGAAGAATTATAAAATTCTTTTTCTCTTGTTGTATAAAACATCGGGGAAAACCTAGAGAAAAAAGGTAAGGAAGCTGGAACAAAAAATGGATCTAGTTCACTAGCGTGATTACAAACAAAAATAACATTCTGCTTTTTATCCGTCGTGGTCCTTGTGTTCGGTAAATTTTCTAGGCCAGATATTTGGAGTCGCCCAAAAAACCATAATGAAAATCTGGTTGGAACCCAGATCAACTTTTGTAATAAAAGTGGTGAAAAACTATACCATTTCATAACGAACCAATTATACCACGTCGTACGCTATGTTATACTGCCAAAATGATTATTTTGGGCATAGAAACATCATGTGACGAAACCGCTCTAGCGCTTATAGAAACACGCCATAACGATGAAATTCGTGTTATCAATTCCCTTGTACATTCTCAAGCGAGCCTCCATAGTGCATTTGGTGGCGTTTATCCCGCTCTGGCCAAACGTGAACATGGAAAAAACCTTATTCCTCTACTAAAGAAACTTCTGAACGAAATTGGGAACCAGAGCAAAAATGTCGTAAAGTCGACTGAAAACATTGATTCGCTTGTACAGGATCTAACCTCACAAAACCCAGATCTTATAAAATCTGTCCTAGAAAATATTGAATTCCTAAAAACTATTCCGCATATTGACCAAATTGCAGTTACCGAAGGTCCTGGACTAGAACCAGCTCTTTGGGTTGGAATTATTTTTGCTCGAATACTCGGAGTTTTATGGAAAATTCCTGTTATTCCTATAAATCATATGGAAGGACACATTATTGGTTCCCTACTGGAAGATGATAAACCGTATGGAACTTGGCAAAAACTTCATAAGTTGCCATTTCCTAGTATAGCCATGTTAATAAGTGGCGGACATACGGAACTAGTCGGTATCGATGTAGTCAAGGATAGTAATAACGAAAAAAACGATAATAAAAATGGGAAAGTTGCATTCTCTTATAAAATTATTGGCGAAACGAGAGATGATGCGGTCGGTGAAGCATTTGACAAAG
>CAIVGA010000039.1 GCA_903905325.1 uncultured bacterium | reverse complement strand
TGATGTCACAAGTTGTGACATCGACTTTTTGAGAAGATGGTAAGAGACCCTCTATTACTTCATTTAAAAGAACTGGAACGTGGACACTGCTAAGGTTTGGCATATTTATAGAATGCCACCCGAAACCATTTTCTCTGCAAACGCATCTGTCTTCTTCGAGAACTCTGTGCGATACGATTTCCATGCTTCCGCATCCCACATCTCGACTCGATTTATGATACCTACGATCACGACTTTCGCTGACAAACCCGCATGCTCGCGCAAATGCTCTGGAACCAGCATGCGACCGGCCGCATCAACCTCGACTTCAACTGCTCGACCAATGATCAAGCGGTTGAAGTTTCGGTTGTCAGACTGCAAGACAGAAGTATCTCCACGGGATAAGCTCGAAACAAACGCTTCCCATTCTTTGATACCGTACACGGAGAGACAATTGTCTATGCCCGGTGCGATAACAACATTGGCGCCCATTTCTTTACGAAATTTGGCGGGAAGTGATGTTCGACCCTTATCGTCGATAGTGTGTAGATGTTCTCCTATCAGCATAAGTTTGTGGAAGAAGTTTTTTATTATTAATATTAAGTTTCATCCCACTTGATTAGTATTATATCCCACTTTATGCCATTTTCATACCAAATACCCCTGTGGATAACTAGGGGCGTCCCACTTATATATCAAGGCCTATAAACTCACCAAAACCAAGCAAATAAAAACTGCGCAGATATACCCCCTTTTTTGGGATATATATGCGCGGTTCCATAACTATTTTCTCCTATTTGGTTGTTGAAGAACTATTTCAAATCAGACCCCAATGGTTTGGAGCCTGTTTCTTTAATTAATTTTGAGAATTCAATTTGAACTTTATAATGACGTTAGTCATGGAATAATACTACAATTCTATTTATTTTTTCGCAACATCACCTTG
This sequence comes from uncultured bacterium, assembly GCA_903905325.1. Taxonomy (GTDB): domain Bacteria; phylum Patescibacteriota; class Minisyncoccia; order Phycocordibacterales; family PALSA-1337; genus C7867-002. The sequence continues at coordinate 4,916 of CAIVGA010000039.1, read as the reverse complement.
TAAACAGCGGTCAAAATATCTTTTTCACCCATACCGTAAAGTTCTATTAATTCCTCAGGGGTTCCAGACTGACCAAATTTGTCATTAACACCAACAAATTCTATAGGTACTGGATAATTTTTTGCGAGACATTCTGCAACGGCAGATCCCATACCGCCAGCAATTTGATGCTCCTCGACTGTGACTATTGCACCAGACTCTTGTGCCAACTTAATAACAGCTTCTTCATCAAGAGGTTTAATTGTAGCCAAATTCATAACAGTAACTTTTTTACCATCAGCCTCGAGCTTCTTGGCAACATTTAGGGCACGGAAAAGGAGTGCACCAGTAGCAATAATACCTACGTCAGACTTTAATGTTGGCAAGTTCATTGACGGATTGTTGGAAGTTGCAGCATACGATCTAAAAATAATTTGCGCCTTACCAATTTCAAATGGCGTTTCTTCGGTGGTAATAATAGGAGTCTTCTCACGAGCCAGTCTGATATAAGTCGGTTGATCGGTTTTTGCAGCAGCAAGTGTAGCTTTACGAGCTTCAATGGCATCACATGGAGAAATAACAACCATTCTCGGCAAGACACGTGTCAGTGCAATGTCTTCAAGAGCTTGATGCGATCCACCGTCTGGACCAACAGAAACACCAGCGTGTGAACCAGCGATCTTCACTGGAACATTGTTGTAACAAACCGTCGTACGAATCTGCTCCCAGTTGCGACCAGGGCTAAAAACGGCATAAGAACTTATGAAAGGAATCTTCCCCATCGCTGCCATTCCACTTGCCACCGTTACTAAATTTTGTTCAGCTACACCCATTTCTATAAATCTTTCTGGAAATTTCTGCTTAAAAGATTGCATCTGAGTAGAATCTGTAAGGTCAGCGCAAAGTCCAACAATTCGCTTATCTAATTCAGCAGCTTTGAGTAAACCTTCACCAAAACCTTTGCGAATAGGAATTTGCTCGACGTTCTTGTCGAAAAGATGAGGGTTAAGTTTTTGAAGGGGGTTTAGGGGCATGTTAATTAATGCTTCCCAAGCCAGGAATAATAAAAATAAACATCATTAATAAAAATGCACAAAAAACTATTGCTAAGACATTTAGTATTGTTAGAGTGATTACAACGGCCCATTTCTTTTTGAGATTAGGCATAGTAATTTTGGTAGCAAAAACAATCGATACAAAAGAAGTACAAATAACTAGAAAAATAACTATTTCTGCCAGAACAAACGGGTCTATAAAAGACTTTGGCCAATAATGGAAACTTCCTATAAAGCGTGCCACACAAAGTGAAACAGGAAAGACTGCGAACCAGATAATTGATTTTGTTATATTTTTCATAATAATTATTATTTCTTTTTATACACTTTTGATCTATGTTCCACCCTATAAACTTTTATCACTAAATTTCTGACATTAAAATCATAAACTGCTCGATAATCTCCAATTCTTAATTTATAGAAACCCGACAAATCCGCCGAGAGTCTTCTGGGCAAAATCGCATTAAAATTACTTTCTAACCAACTCAACTTTTCTAGGACTTCTTTCACTATTTGATTATCTAGTTTAGTAATATCTTTCTGTGCACTCAATGTAAGTGCTAATGTCCATTTAGGCTCTCTAAAAACCATACTGTTTACGGAATTGATTTATGGTTAAAGATTTGTCTTTACCTTGACGTGCCTTAATAACACTATTCACAAAAGACTTATTAACCGTTTTGCCAATATCTGGATCATTAAAAATCTCACCAACAGCATTAGCAACGGTTTCTTTAATAAGTAATGTAATTTGTTTATTAGTCATAAGTAGTAAAATTATATGCCTTTTTTATTTGAAGTCAAACTGCTCTTACAAAAAAGCTTACTCTCCAGCTTTCACCCTCCCACCAAGCGTTCTCACCGCACGCAAAGCCGTCTCTATTTCCTCCACTGTACCTGGTGGCTTGCCATGCCATTCGAACTTACGCTCAAATTCTGGAATACCTTTTGATGGAATAGTATTAGCAATAATCACGGATGGTCTATCAAAAACTGCATGAGCCTCACCTATCGCACGGTCAATATCACGGAAATTATGACCATCGATCTCTTGCACATGCCAATTGAAAGCACGCCACTTATCTACAAGTGGATTTAAAGGCATAATATCTTCTGTGAAACCGTCAATTTGAATATTGTTACGGTCAACAATAACTGTGAGATTTTGAATCTTCTCTTTTCCGGCAAGCATAGCTGCTTCCCAGCAATTTCCTTCATTGAGCTCGCCGTCTCCCATTAGACAATAAAATTGTTTACCAGAACTTTTTCCATTATCTATTCTATCCACGAGTGTCATTCCTATTGCCTGTGAAAGTCCAGAGCCGAGTGGGCCAGATGATGTTTCAAGACTTGGAAGCCATTCACGATGAGGATGGCCTTGGAGTGATGAGCCAAGTTTACGCAAAGTCTTTAATTTTTCTACAGGGAAATATCCAGCATGTGCCATTGTTGCATAAAGAACTGGACAAATGTGACCGTTGGAAAGTACTAGGCGATCACGGTATTGCCAAGTTGGATTCTTTGGATCATGTTTGAGTGCGTGAAAATATAAATATGTAAAAATATCAGCCATATCCAAGGGACCTGCAGTGTGGCCAGATTTTGCCTCAATCAAAGACTCAATAATTGACCGACGAATTTCTCGAGCTTTATTTTCGAGGATGAGAACTTTTGCATCAGTAAGAACAAGAGGCATAGTGAGATAATTATAACATAAGTAATTTACTTATAACTTCCCCAGGATTCTCATCATTAAAAATAGCAGAGCCGACTACGAGTCTATCGGCACCAGCATCAAGCAGTTGCGGTGCCGTCTCAAGAGAAACTGCTCCGTCCACAGAAATCATTAGATCTGGATATTTTTCACGAATCTCACGAATCTTATCGAGCACTTTTGGCTCAAAAGACTGACCTTGATAACCAACACGATTAATACCCATACATTGAATAAACTGGATCATATCTTTGAATGGTTCAATTGCACTAATAGGAGTAGCTATATTCAAAGCCAAACCAACTTCGACTTTTCCTTGTAAAAAATTTATTGCACCAACAACGTCACCTTTTGATTCTGCGTGAATAATTATTCTAGACGCACCAATCTGTACAAAACTTTCAACCTTTTCTTCTGGTTTATCTACCATAAGATCAAACTCGTATTCAATATCCTGCCAATCTGGTAGACCGATCTCTTCGTGAAGCATTTTCTCAAACGAATCATCGTGCTTTTTGTATGGCCAAGTGAAAGATGGCACAAAATAGCCATCGCAAATATCGATCTGAATATTTGAAATGAGACCTTTTACCTTGTCGACTTTATCAAGAACTTCTGCGTAGTCTTGCGGAAGAATGGCGGGGATTATTTCGTAATTTGGTGACATTGTCTGTGTTGGTTTATTCATAAAGCTGTGAATGAGTTCCTACATTATACAATATATAAACATCATTTCCTCTATCCTGATAGATTAGTCTAAGATTACTAGTAATATTTATACTTCTATATCCAGCATATTCACCATGAAGCGGATGATTTTCTAAAATACGATCATATTTGTTCTTAGAAAAGATATCAAGTCGTAAAACAACCTGTGCTTGTATCTTTGAAGGCAACATCTCGAAAGACTTCTTAAATCTAGAAGTTCGGAAAAACATGCGCCTAGCATATCAGTATAGAATTACGAACGCAATTCTTTCATAAGCTCATCAACAGAATGAGCTACTGGTAATTTACCTTCCTCAAACTCCCTATTACCTTCTTCGATAGCCGCTCTCAAATAAGCATTTGGTTTCTCAACTGCAGAAAGAGTAACCTCTTTGTCACGCACAAACTTCTTCAAAAAACTATTGATGAGTGTACTCAAAGAAATACCGATCTCATCAGCTGTTTCTTGAGCAGCCTTCTTGAGACTTTTATCCATCTTAATACTGATCATGGTCTTAGTATTTGATGCAATTTTAGTAGTTGTTGTAGTCATATGCTAAAGTATATACTTTGGTATAGTTTTGTCAAATAATAAATTATCCACACGCTTCCGCTTTATTCAATAGCATCTATCTGTGCAATTCTCCTCTTATGTCGCTCCTCGCCAGAGAATAAGGTCGTAAGCCAAAGCTCTATGATATGTAAGCAAGTCTTTTCATCAACGAAACGTGCACCTATAGAAAGTACATTACTATCATTATGTTTGCGAGAAAGTTCCACTATCTCTTCATTGCCACCATTCCAAACAGCAGCTCTAACACCAGGAAAACGATTGGCAACTATTGCTTCACCTTCACCTGTTCCACCAAAGATAATAGCCTTCGTTGCTCCAGTTAGATCTTCTGCGACCTTGAGAGCAGCAGCGGCCATATAGGTAGGATAATCATCACCTTCCACAAGCTCGTGAGCTCCAACGTCGAGGATAGGATAATTTTCATCCTGCATGAATTGCTTTACAGACTCCTTGAGGTTAAAGCCAGCGTGGTCGGAGGCGAGGATGATCAAAGGACGATGTTGTGAAGGTGACGTCGAACCCAAAGCTTTCAAATTTTTTGTTTGTTTTTTCATACTGTTATGATATTACTTATTTATACTCTCACGCTTCTTTATTCTACCAATAATTAAGCCTACCAATAGACCAATAATAATTACTGGCCAAAAGTAAACAGCGAAGATTAGACCGAGCAAATAACCCCAATCAGGACTATGCCAACCAATCGCAACAATTAATACACCTAATACATAAACAATAATTCCTGTTACCAATCCTCTCAACCAATATCTTTTTCGTTTTTGCATATGATAATAATAACATAATTGCAGTTTTTAGCCGCGGATAGCTAATGGGGGTGAGATAACGCAAAACATTGATTTACTCTAAGTGAGAATGATTCGCAAAT
>CAIVGA010000038.1 GCA_903905325.1 uncultured bacterium | reverse complement strand
TTTTATTTATACATGGTCAAGGTCCAACTTTTGGGGTCCGGGCAATTTTCTGTCCAAAATTAAACGACTCTAAATTCTTATTTAATTTAATAAAAAGCGAATCTACAACCTCCTGTACTTTATCTTGCTCTTTGATAGTAAAAGATATACCTAGATCGAGAAAAAGGTTCGACAAATTTTCAAACAACTTTGAGCTTTCTGCTGAAGTTTTACATTCATTTTCATCTGGCTCAATATTTTCTGCTGCAATATAGACAATTTTAATATTTTTTATTTCACCTTCACTCTCATCTAGAAACTTAGCTTTTTTATCTATTATCCCCAAAACAAAATTAGTTTTACCAGAGTTATTTTGACCTGTAATAACATTTATATTCTTCAAACTATCAAGTCTAAAACCACTTTTTATGGTCTTATTGTCATCTATAAATACTATTGAAGAGACTTTATTCATTGAATCGAGATTTTATGTTTAGACAAAATTCTACCATTTTAAGCCATATTTTTCAATCAAAACCACGCCATATTAAAAGTAAACACTTTAACTTTTAATTAGAGCTTGCCATATTAAAAGTTGTAGCCAGTTTCTTTAACTCAACCTTCGTCCACCACCTATTATTTCCCCATCTCTAGTACCTCATCCACCCTCACCTGCTTAACAAATTCTGGAACGTGAGACACGAGTATCATAGCTCCTTCATATTTATCAAGTGCGCGAGCGATGACTGGAAGGTGGCGGAAATTTATATGATTGGTAGGCTCATCGAGAATGAGTAAACCTGGTCTTAACAAGACGAGGCGCGCGAAAGCTACGAGACCTTTTTGGCCTTCTGACAACGAACCAATACGAGTATGAATAGCGTCTGCCCCTATGAGAAAACTTGCCGCTACTGCACGGAGCTCAGTTTCGATCAGGCGACCATCGACAGAACGGATGATTTTCTCGAGTGATTGATAGACAGTGTCATTGAAGTCCATCATAGAAAAATCCTGACGATAATAACCGACGCGCACACCTTCAGTAATTTTTACACCAACGCCATTATCAGTCGCGCCATTCACAACCGAATTCACAATCTTCTCAAGCAAAGTCGACTTACCAATACCATTTGGACCAGACAATAAGAGATGATTCTTACGACGCAACCTAACATCACAAGTCAAGGTAGTTGGACGATGAGTTTTTGGACTAACAATACTATATGAAGAAATAGCGATGATGTCTCCGATAATACTATTATCTGCAGCAAACTGCGAAGGAATAGTGAAGTCACGAATAGTCTTGTCTTCTTTGCGCACATCGACGATCTCATCAGAAAGTTCCTCGGCCTTCTCGCGCATACGCTTTGCGACGAGACGCATTTGACCTCCTTTTTGAGCGAAAACTCCAGCTTGATATTTCTTGGCTTCAATTTCTTTGACCAAACGAGCATTCTCTTGATTCTCTTTTTCGATACGCGCAGAAATTTGCTCAACCACATCTTTGTAGTCACCGACATATTGCTCTACTTTGCGAGTATGGAGATCGAGATACAAAACGCCGTGAGTAAACGCATTCAAGAAATCTGCATCGTGAGAAATGACGAGACAAGTCTTTTTATAATTTATGAGAAATTGTGTGAGGTGCTCAATGCCAGCTTTGTCGAGATTGTTCGTCGGCTCATCAAGAAGCAAAATATCTGGATCTTGGATAAGTGCTGACGCAAGAAGTAAACGTGCTTGTTGACCACCAGAAAAACTTTTGACAATGCGATCTTTGAGGTCAGTGACATGATGTTTTGGAGTAGACTTCGGTGCATGTAAGTTCACGACTTCGAGGATAGCGTCGATGCGTGGATCGAGATCATAAACTTTTGAGCGACCACCACTTTCTAGTGCATGAGCAAAAAAAGTGCGCACCGTGAGCTCGAGTTGATCGCGTGGAATTACCTGTCTAGCGGTGGCAATAGTTGCGCCATTAGTAAGGTGAATTGTGCCAGATTCTGGAAAATAGGCTCCGGGCGTGGCTTTTGTAGAACCCTCGGCTGCACCTAGTATGAGACCAAATATAGTGGTCTTTCCAGCCCCATTTTGCCCCATTAGCGTGATTTTGGTGCCAGTACGCACCGTGAAGCTAACCTCCTCCAAAATAGGCTTATTATGGCCCCATTCAAAGGAAACGTCCTCAAAACGGATGATGGTATCGCCGGTGAATTCGGTCTTGGCGCCGTGCTTACCACCGTTTTTATTGCCGTTGCGCACATCCTTTGACATAGTGTCGTATAGTAACGTTTTTTTACGTGATACACAAGAATTTTCAAGATAAATCTTTCAATGCCGATGCAAGCTTTTTTGCACTACGATTGCCGATTAATGATTTCATTTGGAAAATAGCAACTTCATTGAGCTTCAATAACCTATCTCCTTGTGATAAGCCTTCCCTTACATATTCCGCATTGAGACTTTCAAGATTTGCTAACACAACTAATCTATATACATCTGTGTAATCACGAATATTACCCTCTTTGTCAGGATTTGCATCTTTCCACTCTTGTGCCGTCATACCAAACAGTGCTTTATTCAAGACATCAGCTTCATTTGCATATCTTATAGCTGCTTCTTTAAGAGATAACTGAAGAGGAGCTACAATATTTTCCTTGATGGAATCCGTATGGATCTTATAATTAATCTTAGTGAGCATACGCTTTGCATCCCAGCCCGTCGCAAGCTTATCATTTTCTAAAGTTTTCAGTCTCTGAAATTCTTTGATCAAATACAGTTTGAACTCAGGAGAAATCCACATCCCAAACTCAAAAGCAATATCCTTGTGAGCAAAAGTGCCGCCATATCTACCTGCTGTAGCTTTCAAACCTACAGCGTGAGTTTTATGTATCCATTCTTTCACACTAATTTTGTAACTATTCAAGCCAGCCTTACTTCTAATTATGGCAAATTCGCCATAATTAAAACTCGGATTATTTACACTCTCCCATATACCAAGAAATTCGACCGTATTCCTATTCCTTAACCAATCGGACACAAAAAAATCGCCATCTTTAGCACGGAGAATATCAGTGATAGAGATATAATCCTCATGATTCACTGACATTACTGCGATTTCAATACCCCGTACCATAATCTTATCTGAAAACATAGCTTAAATTTATTATCTATTAATTTCTAATTCTTACCTTTTTCATCATCTTGTATGGGAAGGCGAGATTCAGTTTCACTAGGCAACTCGAGGGGTTGCTTTCGGCTTTTATTTTTGATGCTCTCCTAAGCCCACCTAGGATTACATGGACTGGCGACCAACCAACACCACTTGTCCGACATATTCGCATACACAGACAGACTGCAGTATTATCTATATATACTTTTGTGAATATGGGGTGATTCAGATTATTACACCCGCTTGTGAACAATACCTGTAATTTTTGCCTCAAGAATGCCCTACTCGGGCCCTTTTACCTTTCAAGCATGCCATACCTGTTGTTCAAACTAGGTTATTCGGCCACTTCCCATACAAAATGACGAGTCTTATCAAAAAACGACCTTAGATCGTTAATATTATTAAATTTTAGAGCCTCCGTAATTACTTATAGTCTGAAAAATCTCTTTCTGATGAGATAATTTTAACAAATCTTTTATTGCGCACAACTATGCAATGTGAAAATTTTGTGATGTAACAAAAAAATGATTCCTACGACAAATTTATTTCAGCTCATACTTCCACCCTGGTTGCCATTTGAACTTCATAGTTGCGAGAGTTTTGAGTGGAACACCGTTGATAACATTTTCGAGACCGAACTGAGTAGCTCGGTGACCTATTATCATGACACGCTTGCCATCATAGGTTTTCCTAATCTCATCAATAAAATTTTTCATACGAACGGTAGTTTGTTCATAGCTTTCACCACCAGGAAAAGGTTCAGAGACTCGTTTTGGTTTTTCGCCATCTACTATATCACTTGGCTTTTTTGTAAATTCACCGTAATCACATTCACGCAAACGAGCATCCTTGATTATTGGGAATTTATTACCAAAAGCAATTTCAGCACTCTTGTAAGCACGCTCTAGATCAGAGCACAAAATTGCATCAAAATAGTCGTCTTTATATCGCTCACCCATTTCTTTTGACTGCTGAATACCTAACGGAGAAAGTGCTACATCATTATGACCAGAAGCCAAATGCGCTTCATTATCATATGTAGTACCATGAGCCTCAAAAATTATTGTGAGCATAATTTTCCCAAACACTATTTCTTCGCTCCCTTCTTCCCCTTCCCCCAATTCTGAATAGTTACAAGCAAAGGTGAACCTATGAAGACAGATGAGTAAGTACCAACAGCGATACCGACAATAAGAGCAAGAGAGAAATGTTCTGTGATCGAACCACCCAAAATGTAGAGTACAACAAGAGCTATCAATGTCGTCAAAGATGTATTGATAGAACGTGTGAATGTTTGACTAACACTTTCACCGACGATTTGAGCGAAGGTTTTCTTACTACTGCCATTGTTAGCTTGACTAGCACTAGCAACCCCTCCGGCTGCGGCTGCGTGACGCAAATTTTCACGTACTCGATCGAACACCACGATAGTATCGTGCACAGAGAAACCGAGAATAACGAGAAGAGCCGTTACGAACAAAGTATCAACTTCATAACCAGCAAAGTGACCAAGAATTGAAAAGACTCCAACAGGAATGATGACATCGTGAACAAGTGCGGCCACAGCAACAAGGCCATATTTCCAAGATTTCACCGGTTCTGAAACTTTTCTGAAGGCAAATGTGACGTAGAGCACGATACCAAAAATCACAAGCAAAACAGAGACGTAAGCCTTGCGGAGAGCTTCAGCGCCTAGAACTGGACCGATAGAGTCAAAAGTTTTGAGAGTTATTGGTGCGACACCATTCAACGACAAAGCAGACATCACGGCTTCCTTTTCTGTTTGATCAACAGCTTTCATACGAACAATAAATTCGTCAGATCCACTCGGACGGATAGAGGCTGTTGGGTCAATAGCAACAAGTGCGGCAGAAACAGCCGACTGATCAGGACGAGCAGCGTACGAAACTTCGATAAGTGTACCTCCAGAGAAATCAATACCAGGTTTCAAACCCCAGACAAAAAGTGACACAAATGAAGCTATCACTAGGATACCTGAGAACGTATAGAAAACTTTTCTGTATTTTACAACCCACATAGTAGTATATTTTAATTATTTATGGAATCCGTTACTGATAAGGAAGGTCGACAATTTTGTGGTCTTCGACGGAGCCACGGCGTAAAGGAATAATCTTGAGGCGGTGATAGCAGTAAACATTGACACTAGTACACCGATCACGAAGACCAAAGCAAATCCAGTTACGACTGATGTACTTCCGAAGTAATAAAGGATAATACCAGTGATGATACTCGACATATTCGAGTCACGAATCGAAAGCCAAGCACGAGCGAATCCTTCATGCATAGCATCCCAAACGCCACGACCAGCCTTGAGCTCTTCTTTCATGCGCTCGAAAATAAGGATGTTTGCATCCACAGCCATACCAATAGAAAGAATAAATCCGGCAATACCCGCAGAAGTCAGTGTGACAGGAATAAACTTGAAGAGAGCGAGCATGATACAAGTATAAACACCAAGAGCCACCACAGCCACCAAACCTGGAAGTCGGTACCAGATGATGAGGAACAAAGCGATGATGATGAAAGCCACAATACCTGTCTCAACTCCCCCGTTTACCGCGGCTTGACCGAGAGTAGGACCAATAGTTTGTGTTGAAACAAGCGTAAGTGGAACTGGCAAAGCACCAAAGTTAAGATCACGAACGAGCTTGTTAGCTTGATCGAGAGTAAATCCTCCACTGATTTGTGCTTGACCGTCAGGAATTTCCTCACGAACAACCGGAGCTTCTATAAGAGCGCCATCGAGGAAAATACCAATATAATCACCAACATGTTCCTTGGTCATAGTCGCAAAAAGATCGCGACCATCGCTAGTGAAAACGAGACCGACCATTGGCTGATTTGTAGTGCTGTTGAATTGCACCGAGGCTCTACTTACCATACGTCCTGTAAGTTCTGTCGGAGTAAATAATGCTTCATAAGCATTCTCAGTTGTAGTGGCATCAGCTGTTTTCAGAGTCGTAGAAGCTTGGAAAGTTTTCATGTCAGCCGCGGTCGCAATACGGAATTCTAAACGAGGAGTAGCACCGATAGCAGCTACAGCTTCGTTAACATCTGTTACACCTGGAAGTTCCACGATAAGTTTGTAAGCACTTTCTTTTGAACTCAAAGCAGCACCTTGTTCTGTCTGAACTAATGGCTCACTAACACCGAGAGTATTTACACGTCTTTCTACAACATCACGAAGAGATGACATTGAGTTGGAAATATCAGTTGAATCAAGCTTGGAAACGTCAGCTTGATAGACAAGGTGTGTTCCACCTGAAAGATCTAGACCGAGACGAAAAGGCTTGGAACCACTCTTTTGTGTAGAATAAACAAAATAGCCGATCAATACGGCGAAGATAATAAGGAATACGGCGCGAGCGCGGTGTTTTAACATATTGGGCTATTTTACAGGTTTTTCGCGGTTATGCAACTTGGCAAACACACCATTTTTATGACTTAAACCCGTCAACTAACTCCTTTCTTATTTACTACACCCCCCTCCTAGAAATCAGTGCTCTCAAAGTTTGCATGGCAATTCTCAAATCCAAAGTAAATGAACGATTTTTGACATAATAAAGATCGTAAGAAAGTTTATCACGCGTATCATTGACCGCTACGGCGTGATGAGGGTGAGCTTGATGATATATCTGCGCCCAACCAGACAAACCAGGCTGAACGAGGTGACGAACTTGATAGTAAGGAATTTCCCTTTCATAAACCGCAACCAAATTTGGTAATTCTGGACGTGGACCAATCAAAGAAATATCTCCGCGCAAAACATTCCAAAGTTGTGGAAGCTCGTCTATTCGTGTGAGGCGAATTATTTTACCGACACGAGTAATTTTTAGACCCATCATTGAACGAAATTTATAAATACTAATAGGTCTTCCTCCCCTGCCAACACGATCTTGGCTGAAAAAAACAGGACCCTTGTCATCAAGCTTAATAGCAATATAAACAAAAGGAAAAAAAATAAGTGATATCAAACCAAGAATCGTTGCAAAAATAATATCCATAACTCGCTTGAAGATGCCATAGAAACCACGACCCCCAACAGAACCACCAGCATTCTCGACCAACCACCTCTCTCCAACCATAGTCAATGGTGCACGATCAAAGATAGCCTCATAAAGTTTACCGGCGTCTATAACTTGAATGCCAGAGAACATAAGATAGTATAAAGAACGCATAGTCGATTCAACGACTGGATTACGAAGATCTGCGACAATAACAGTAGAACCAGTTGATCGAATAGCCTCGGCGAGCAGTGTCGACGTCTCCGAGCCAGAAGATTCTTGAACCGTCGAAGGGTCCTTCAACTCTGCAAAGGTAATATCATAACTTCCACGATTATTAACTTCCTCATAAAGATCCTGAATTTCTTCGCCAGAACCAATGAGCAGTGCTTTTTGTTTTTTGGTAGAACTGATTACCGGAAAAACTGTGGTTCTCCATATAATAAGTAAAATTGTTGAGATAACAGCATAGATAAAAAGATTGGCTTTAGGAGAAATGGAAACTGGTGCTAAATAGAAAAACAAAACACTCAATAGGATGCCGATAGCTTGCGAACGAATCAATAGGCCATATATACGCCCTTTGGCAAAAAGAGTTTGTTTGTTATAAAGGCCAGCACTAAAATTTACTATAAGAAAGACAATGAAAAGTACCGAGAAGGCATAAACGTGTAAAGAAATAAGAGCACGTCCGGGAATTTCGCCATAACGTATAGCCAAAGCTAAAATCAGAGAGAAAAAGTACGTTATAACATCCCCCAAAATAAGGATGAGAATATGGCGTCCATCAGCAGTTCTTATCATTGCGATACCGTACCACACTTTTGTGTCATTATCAACCAAATCGTAATGGTTCAATAGCTTGGCATCGCCCCTTAACATGTTCAGGCGTATGTCTTTTATTGAATTGCCCGTATTTTGATTACGTGATACGGTATATGTAATGAAAATACTTTACGTCATCACCAAATCAAATTGGGGAGGGGCGCAACGACACATTTTTGACCTGGCAACAGCGATGAAAGCACGCGGGGATGTCCCAGTTGTCGCCTTGGGTGGTGATGGACTTCTGAGAAAAAAGCTAGAAGATTCTGGAATAAAAACACACGCAATATCAACTCTTGGGCGTGATGTGGCACTGACCAAGGACGCTGGTTCTTTCAAGGAAATTTTTTCTGTAATCCGACGTGAAAAACCTGATGTTTTGCATTTGCACAGTCCAAAGGCTGCCGGTCTTGGTGCTCTCGCTGGCCGCCTCCTCGGTGTAAAAAAAATTATTTACACAGTTCATGGCTGGGCATTCAACGAAGATCGCCCTTGGTATCAAAAAATTTTCATTGCAAAAATCTCTTGGTTTACAATGATGCTTTCTCATAAAGTCATCCTTTTGTCAGAACACGAGCTAAAGCAAACTAGAATCTTATTCCCTTTTGTAAAAAACAAACTCACTTTGATACCACTCGGTATGCGTGTACCAACCTTTATGTCAGTAGACGGAGCCAAGCAAACTTTAGCAAAACACATAGGTACCGATTTTTCAGAATTTAATAAAAAAATAATAATAGGCACAATTGCCGAACTTCATCCGAACAAAGGCTTGAATTATCTGATCGACGCACTTGCCAGAGTTTGTGATGGACGAACCGACATAATTTCCATAATTATTGGAGATGGAGATCTTCTTTCTGAATTACAGGTGCGTATAAAAGAAAAGGGCTTGGAAGGTCGTGTCTTTTTAGCTGGCTACATGGAAAACGCCTCACAATATCTCAAAGCTTTCAGCATGTTTGTACTACCTTCAGTAAAAGAAGGTTTACCGTATGTCATCCTGGAAGCCGGTAATGCTTCCCTACCAATAGTTGCAACAACCGTCGGTGGTATTCCAGAAATTATAGAAGACATGAAATCTGGTGTTTTGATTCAACCAAAAAATTCCAGCGAACTCGCTCACGCCATTTCTTATTTAATCGAGCATCATGCTATCGCAAAACAATATGGCAATTCTCTACATGAAGTTATTTTGCAAAAATTCTCAATAGAAAAAATGCTAAAAGCTGTCGAGGAAATTTACAGCAATTAATTCTTCAGCTACAAATTATTTTTCTACTATTGTGGCCCGATAAATTCATTCTTGATAACATCTTTGTGAACTGGACGAGCATACCTGCGCATAGACATGAGAATTCCAAGAGCCAAGAACTCTGTCACCATGTGCGTACCGCCATAACTCATAAATGGCAACGGTGTACCAGTGACTGGGAGTAAGTGAATATTCATACCTACATTCACGGTAATATGCACGATAAAAAAGACCGCAACGCCCGCGCCATATAATATTTCAAAATTGGTTGCCCCTCGTTCTGTATTTACAATTATTCGCCAAATTATAATACCAAATAATGAGAACATTATAAGCACACCAATAAAACCCCATTCTTCAGCGAATGCTGCAAAGATAAAGTCTGTCTGATATTCAGGCAAAAATTTCAGGCGAGATTGTGTTCCATAACCCAACCCTTTGCCAAGAAACTGGCCAGAACCTACAGCAATAGTAGATTGATATGCATTATATCCAGCACCATGAATATCTGCCAAAGGATTCATGAAATTTCTTATACGATCTTTTTGATATTCCTTGAAGCCAAAGTTCCAAAGCAAAGAAACTGCAACAATAACAATCCCAAGCATGATAAGTAAGTGTTTTTTTGAAATACCCGAAATCATAACCATGCCAAGCCAAATAAAGAAAATAATCATGGCCGAACCAAGATCTGGGTGCACAATAACTAGAACAAACAAAATGGCTGCATATAGTCCAGAAACTATAATATGCCGCATATTGGCAATTTCGATATGACGACGAGAAAAATATTTAGCCAAAACCAAAATGAGTACTAATTTTGCAAAGTCAGAAGGCTGAAAAGAAAAAAGACCGAACGATATCCAGCTAGCAGCACCGTGCGATACTTTTCCGACAATAAACAAGAAAGCCAGCAAAATACACGCCGCAGTATACAAAGTTATAGTCACGCGAGTTGACCTAAGAAAACGTACATCGATTCGGCTAACGAGAAAAAATACCGCCAAAGAAAAAATTATCCATATAAACTGATGAGATGCGAAAGAATTATCTCCCGTGAACGAATACATCGTTACCAAACCAGCGCATAAAAGTGGAATAATAGCACCAACTAGCCACCAATCCATTCCAGATTTTATATCAGAAGTGGCGACGCCATAAGTGGTTCCTTTTTTAAAGAAATTTTTTAATAGTCTGGGCATTGTCGATGATTAACATTTTTATTCAACTACAGGCAAAACTTCTTCGGAAATCACGGCGCCATTGTGACTCATGGGCCAAGTAAAAGGAGCTGTTACTGTTGCATGCGGACCAACGCCGTCAACAATTGTTTTTGAGAAACCTATAACATTGGATTTTGCATCTGAAAGAACTACGTATACAGAAAATTTTCCGATAGTATATACGCTGCTATTAGCCAATGTAACAAGAAGAGAAGAACCAGACTGATCTTCAGTGTATCTCTTGTCTGTGATTTTCAAAGCACCAAGAGTGTCTGCTTGCCTCTTCCAATCTGGAAACTGAGTAAATTCGAAAAAAACTCTATAAACTGGAATTTTTCCAGTCGAAACTATTGGTATATAAGCCAAAGTATTTCTGTTAGGCGGAAGGGTCACGGCTCCTGGTACATCTACAATCTCTACGCCCTTATTGTCATACAAAACCATATGATATGGGACATTCATTGCGGTACCAGTTATATTCTGATTGATTATGTATGCCGCAACATTATAAAGTCCTGATGCTACAGGTTCGAAACTTGTCCAAGCTACACTAGGAGTGACAAAAGAGCTGGCGCAAAGCTTTTGACACGATCCGCCACAATCTACACCCTGTTCATCTCCATTCATAATATTGTCAAAACAAGTCGGTGGCTTATAGAAAGTCTTGAAAGACCAGAGGCCTACAATAATAAGAATAATAGCCACGACTGTGCCGCCATACATAAATCTACGCTTTTGTGCCCAGGATGCCATTGGGACTATTATCTCACAAGAATCAAAAAACGCCACATGTATTATGTGACGTTTTTCTTAAACCCTATGTTCTGGCGACAAGCTACTTTCGCCCCGAAGGACTATCATCGCCGCAACTACGTTTCACTTCCGTGTTCGGAATGAGAACGGGTGGTGCCATAGCGCCAAATCACCAGAACGCAAGGTTCAATTTTTACGGTCACTCGGCCGCATTTTTTCAAGTCAGTAATAAGTAATGTAGGTCAAGTATCTCACAGAGTTCCTAACAGGATCGACGAATTAGTACTTCACGGCTCAACATCTTGCGATGCGTACACCTAAAGCCTATCAACCTAGTCATCTCCTAGGAGTCTTAACGATACCTAATCTTGGGGCCGGCTTCCCACTTATATGCTTTCAGCGGTTATCCGATCCGAACATAGCTACCCTGCGGTGCCGTTGGCACGACAGCAGGTAGACCAGAGGTTCGTTCAATTCGGTCCTCTCGTACTAGAATCAATTCCCCTCAAGTATCAACGCCTGCAGTAGATAGGAGACCAACCTGTCTCACGCATGTTCTCACGAATTACTTCGTGCATTGGACTATAGCTTCATCTGTATGCTTCGCATTCTTGAATTGCGCCTCACACAAACTGTCGATGTTTAGTCTCTACGGGCTATTATAAGTTTACACTTACAAACATTCCCTCGGTATTATCCCCTTTTATGAGGATTCCACCGATATTAATCGACTTCATCATAATTACTTTAATTTGATTAAAATTCATTATGACCGCCGTGGTTGATTGATCATTCTTATCTTACTTTGTAAAAAGTTTTATGCTTTTTACTCATTTTAAACGAAAATTTCCTCAACGTGATTCAGACTGCCAAATCATCAATGGCTCAGTCAATGATCCACATTACGTGCATTTTAAGAAAACGCACAAAATAGATAACATACTTGCTCCTTATGATGTGTCAAACCATTAATTGCTTAACGGTCTGAACCCAGCTCGCGTACCACTTTAATTGGCGAACAGCCAAACCTTTGGGAGCTTCTCCACCCCCAGGATGTGGTGAGCCGACATCGAGGTGCCGAACTCCGCCGTCGATATGAACTCTTAGGCGGAACTAGCCT
>CAIVGA010000037.1 GCA_903905325.1 uncultured bacterium | reverse complement strand
CAAAACATAGTCTATCATGATTATTTATATGTGCGCAACATTTTGTACAGTTAACCCTTGCCATCTCCCTATAAACATATAGAATCATCTTATTAGCCGCTATATAATCACTCCCAATTCCCTTTTTATGAACTTCACCCGCACAACCAATCTCCGCATCCTAAAAATCGGCTTAGGTGCTATCGTACTTATAATTATCGTAATTTACGCCATTTCTCGTTCCATGAACTACGCGCGTGGTCCAAAAATTGATCTCTATCAGCCAGCAAATGGTGATATTGCAACGAGTACCACTATAACTTTCAAAGGTATGGTCGAACGTGCTCATGACCTCACTTTGAACGGATTGGCTGTACCCATAGACGAAAAAGGCCTATTCCAAGATGAAATCATTGTTTTTCCAGGACAAAACATCATAACTCTTGAAGCCAAAGATCAATTTGGTAGGAACACAAAAACTCAAATCACTCTAGTGGGTGCAACAAAATAACTGTGATATTATTCTAGGACGCCTGCCATGATCGCAAGCCTGCCAAATTTTGTGAGCCTGCCTTTTATTAAAATGCCTGCCAAATTAATTTAAATTAAAAATAAAAATAAAAATATGTCTGCAAAAATAAAAAAAGAAGCCAACTCCCCTATCGATGCAAAGCCAGCTCAAAAGTCTTCACAAGAAATTAGTAACGCCATCGACGCTATTCGCACAAAGTTCGGTGAAGAAGCCATTATGAAACTTGGTGATAAGCCAAGAGTTAACATCAATGCCATCCCAACAGGTTCTATCGGACTCGACTGGGCACTCGGCATCGGAGGTTTTCCTCGGGGTCGCATTATAGAAATATTTGGTCCAGAATCTTCTGGAAAAACTACACTCGCACTTCATGCTGTCGCTGAAGCACAGAAGCTCGGAGGAGTCTGTGCTTACATAGACGCTGAACACGCAATGGATCCAGAATATTCAAAGAAGCTCGGCGTTCAGATCAACGATCTTCTCATTTCTCAACCAGATACAGGTGAACAAGCTCTCGAGATAGTTGAAAGTCTTATTCGTACAGGAAAAATGGACATCATTGTTATCGACTCTGTAGCAGCTCTCACGCCACGTGCCGAAATCGAAGGTGACATGGGTGCACATCATATCGGTACGCAAGCTCGTCTCATGTCTCAAGCTCTACGTAAACTCACCGCCATCGTCGCTAAGTCCAAGACCATCGTCATCTTCATCAACCAAATCCGTATGCAAATCGGTGTTATGTTCGGTAATCCAGAAACTACTCCAGGAGGTAAGGCTCTAAAATTCTATGCTTCAGTTCGTCTAGATATTCGTCGTATTGCTCAGATCAAAAAAGGCGAAGAGATCATGGGTGGTCGTGTGCGTGTGAAGGTCGTGAAGAATAAAGTCGCAGCTCCATTCAAACAAACAGAATTTGATCTTATGTACAACGAAGGTATTTCTCAAGAAGGTGAGATCATCGCTCTTGGAGAAAAATATGAAATCGTCTCGAAGTCAGGTGCTTCCTACTCATTCGGTGCCGAAAAACTCGGTCGTGGTTATGATGCTACTCGCCAATTCCTCAAAGAAAATCCAAAGGTAAAAGAGGAGATTTTGAAACAGATACGTGCGAAGTTGAATGAGCAGTAGGGGTTGAGTGAGTGGTAGTAAGTAGAATTGAATATATGGTAATTAAATAAGACTGCCGTGCCACGACTAGCCTAGTCCCCTATTTTTGTGCACTTACCGTCTTGACGGCGTATATATAAGATATATACTGTTATTATTATGACCAGTAAAACAATATTCAACATGAACACAAAGATTAAAAACGCGACAATGAAAAAAGCGCGCGCCGAGGGTCTCACATTAAGCGATGTACTCAACTTTTCAGCACGCGCATATCTTGATGGTGACATACAAGTCCGTGTTGTTGATCGTGACACCGCCGAAGCATTAGACGATATAGCAAACGGACGTGTCATATCACAAGAAGCATTGTTCAAAAAGCTGGGATTGTAACTTGAAATACAACAGAATATGCATATTTTTTACAGTTACAAAGCTGCAAATCAGCTTGTTAAATTAGATAAGACAAATCAAGTAAGGATAGCAGAAAAGATGAAATTCTTTGCACGACAATCCAATCCCTTATTATTCTCTAAGTACATCACTACAAGAAATTTACATTGTCTCAGAGTAGGAAGTTATAGAATATATTTAAAACTTGGTGAATACATACTTCATGTAACAACAATTGAGCGTCGTGATAAGGCGTATAAGAAATGAGCCTTGAAAAAAGGCTTGGGCTTCATGGGATAATTAAGGCATGAGAAAGCGAAGGTAGCGATTTTGGATAGATAACCTCCACAACAAAGCATTACCCCTCCACTCTGGCAGGGTTTTTGCTTTTATGGTTAAAACCGGATAGAATAGCCAAACTATCAAATAATATATTATTACCATGTCCCTATTAGAATACAGTGATATTACAGAAAAGAAGTACATCGTCCTAGACGGTCAGCCATATGAAGTCATATCTTCACATGTATTTCGTAAACAACAACGTAAGCCAGTCAATGCAACAAAGCTAAAAAACCTCATGACTGGTAAAGTCACCGAGTATTCTTTCCATGTATCTGAAAAGGTAGAAGAAGCTGAAATTGATGAGAGAGAAGTAAAATATCTCTACAACAACCGTGGTGAGTGGTGGTTCTGCGAAGAAGAAGATTCAGCCAAGCGTTTCAAAGTTACAGAAGAGAATGTTGGTCCGGCCGGCAAATTCCTCAAACCAAACACCGTCGTCACACAGCTATTATTCAGAGAGACACCTATGAGCTTCAAGATGCCTATTTCTGCTGAACTCAAGGTTGTGGAGGCTCCTCCAGGCATCAAAGGCGATACGGCTACAGGTGGGCAGAAAACGGTTGTATTAGAAACTGGTGCAACGATCAATGTTCCCCTATTCGTTAATGAAGATGATGTTATAAGGATCAATACAGACACAGGTGAATACAGAGAACGTGTAGGCAAGTAAAAAGAAAAGATATATCAGAGACATCTCGCAGTAAATTATCAGCAGATAATTTACGAGAAATAGAAAGACCACCTGCAGGTGGTCTTTCGTGTCTCTGATATATCTTTTCTTTTTATTTACCTTGCAACGTATGGAAGCAATCCCATAAATCTTGCGCGCTTGATAGCGACCGCTAGCTGGCGCTGATATTTTGCACAAACACCTGTACGCTTGCGACTGATGATGCGTCCGTGTGGATTCAAGAATTTCTTCAAGATATCTGTATCCTTGTAATCTACATACTTAATATTGTTTTGGGTGAAATAACACTGTTTTGTCATGGTAGTACTATTAATTTGAAATTTAAATTTTAATATGAATAATTCGTGCGACTAGAATGGTATGTCATCTGGATTAATTTCTTCACTTGGATACTCTATGGTGTCTGTTGGGGCTGGAGCATCCTTGGCATCTGCGTCTTTTGGAGCGTCGGCGGTCTTTCCTGCGCCAGCTGAACCAGCGCCTGCACCACCTGGGCGAGAACCGAATTGAACACTTTCCGCAACAATCTCTGTGCGATACTTCTTTTGGCCATCCGTACCATCCCAGCTCCTCGTCTGTAAACGTCCCTCTATAAGAGCCTGTGAGCCTTTCTTGAGATATTGAGCGGCAAGCTCGGCAACGCGTCCGAAGACTACGATATTGTGATACTCCGTAGCATCTTGGCGCTGACCTTCCTTATTTTTGAAGAAACGATTGGTTGCCATTCCGAAACTACAAACCTTATTTCCTGATGGGAGAGCTTTGAGTTCTGGATCGCGAGTCAAGTTTCCGATAATAAATGTTTTGTTGAGATACATATAGTTTTAGGTTTAATTATTAAGTTGTTTGTTTTAATTATACCTCTTTGACCATTGCATCGATACTCTTGTCCATTTGCTCTATTGAAGCAGGAGTAACTTCCATCTTTTCTTCCTTAGCACATGGAGCTGCTTTCTTTGGTGATGCGTGCGCTACAGGAGCACTTGAAGCGCTCATAGTGGCACCTGTACTAGCTGCGAGATCTGCATCTCCTTCCATGGCTGGAGCATGCTTGCCAAGATAAGTATTTTCTCTGACTGTTGAAGTCATAAGCATACGCAATACTGAAGGGTGTATATCGACAGCCTTCTTTATACCTTCGATCTTGCTTGAACCAACTTCAAACTTGATCCAACCAAAATATGCTGTGTCATATTTGTCATATGCACCAGAAACAGACTTCTTGCGCATTGTATAAGCAAGACGTTCTATAACAGGCTCACCTTCGGCAATAACCTCGGCGCCAGCCTTTGTAATAATACTCTTCACAGCTTCAGCCTCGGTAGCTACTTTTTCCTCTGGAACAGAAGAAGCGATCAAATACCCTATCTCGTACACGTTCGAACGAATTTCATTTATATCTTCCATAGTTTTGTTGCAGTCAGTGCTCCGCGCTTTTTTATTTGGCGGAATCCCACACGACATGGGAACTTACTGCGATTACTTGTAATGGAGAGACATTATCATGAAATACCGTACTCTGCAATGGTCTAGCGATTTTCTGCTGATTTGCGCGCATATCAGCAAAATATCGCTATTTGCTAGAGGTAAATGCATTGTAAATGGTGATGATAAATTTTCAGTGAAGATTTAATCAAAAATGGTAGGAGAAGTTATGAATTTGTGGTAAAGATTTATATCCTGAAAAACTTCTTGGCATTTTCCACCAACTGCATTGCAATTTTATCGACTGGCTCTCCTCTTATCTCCGCAATCTTCTTAACCACCTCGATCACATAAAGTGGCTCATTGCGCTTACCACGATAAGGTACAGGTGCTACAAATGGACAATCGGTCTCAGACATAATTCTATCTATTGGTACTTTGCGAATTTGCTCATCATAATTTCGTGCGAATGTAATTACTCCAGTAAATGAAATACTTGCTCCGATTTTAATAATTTCACTCAAATCTTGCTCACTTCCGGCAAAGAAATGAAAATTGGCTGGAACTTTTGCATGCTCTTTGAGAATTGCGACAGCTTCTTGATAAGCACTGACGTCGCTTACAGCATTAACATCTTTACCGTTTCTAACATGAAGCATCAATGGTTTCTTCACCTCATTTGCCAACTCAACATGTTTGATGAAAATTTCTTTCTGAAGTGCACGATATTCTGATTCCAAAATATTTGTTGGCCCAGGATGGAAATAATCCAAGCCACATTCGCCGATCGCAACTACTTTTGGATCAAGTGCCAACTTTTTCAAAGTTTCATAATCAAAAATCTTCGAGTTCGTGGGATGCACACCGACAATGGCCCACATTTCATCTCGACCTTCCACCATTTCAACAATCATTTTTGATGACTCCATATCGTCCGCTACAGAAATAATTCCAACTCCAGCATCATGTGCGCGTTTTATAGCTTCTTCTCTGTCACCAATACCGACAGACTTTTCATTATTATAATCAGGAAAATATATATGGCCGTGAATGTCGATATATTTCATAACTGTAATATTCACACTAAAATAAAACTTTCGTTTTAATAAGTTTTCTACTTCCTCAAAAACAATGGCTGCTCTGGCATTTTATTTTCTGAAACCAAATTCTGAATTATCTTCGCTGTCTCCGGCATAATCGGATTTAGTAGGTAGCCAATAGTATACACACGGAGGCATAGATCTGCAATAATTTTATCTCCAGCAACTTTATCTGTCTTTATTAATTTGAAAGGCTGAGTTTCTTGAATGATTTTGTCGGCATCAGCGATAAGTTGCCAGATGACACCACACGCTCGCTGGATATTATAAGCATCAAGAGCTTCGGTGTATTCTCTGGGGATTATGGGGTTCACACCAACTGAGACAACGTCCGGGATTTTAATCGGCACCTCAAGATTCACGCTCGCCATTTTCATGACACGCGAAACGAGATTGCCAAGACCGTTGGCCAAATTTGCATTAAATGATTCTTTGAACTTTTCTGCAGTGAACGGACTATCTTCGAAGGGACTCAATTCGTGTGCCAAAAAATATCGCAGAGCATCAGCACCATAGTCCTTGATAATATCCAGAGGATTGACTGTATTTCCCAACGATTTGGACATTTTGAGACCACCTTCACCTGTGATAAAACCGTCTATCACAATTGTTTGTGAAGGTGGCAAATCTGCGGCCATAAGCATTAGCTTGCCACATTGCAGATTGTTGACGGAGATTGTCTTTACCGCAATATTGAACCATGCCACCGGTTTCTACGCACCACTTTTTGAATGAACCGGCGAGCTTTTTACCACCCACCATATCATCTGGCCAGCCAACAGCAGAAACGTAATTAGCCAACGCATCAAACCAAACATACATGACGTGCGCTTCATCGTCAGGAACCGCTATACCCCAAGGCATTTTTTCCTTAAGACGAGAGATACTGAAGTCTTCAAGGCCTCGTGCGACAAAAGATTTGATTTCATTGAATCTAAAATCCGGTATGACAAAGCTTGGATGTTTTTCGTAAAATTCCAAAAGCTTTCCCTGAAAGGCGCTAAATTTGAAGAAATAATTTTCCTCATTAATAATCTCGATGTTTTGCAAGGGGTGGAGCGGGCACTTCCCTTCGACTAGCTCTGATTCTGTTTTCTCAAGTTCACAACCTACACAATATTTTACGGAATAATTTTTCTTATAAATATATCCATATTTGTTAACAACACGCCAAAATTCCTGAGCTGCGATTATGTGATGAGCATCTGTCGTTCTTATGAAATTGGCATCTCCACTTATACTCAAAGCTGGCAAAAGATTTTTGAAATTTTGAGCAGCTTTATCTACATATGCTTGTGCACTAATACCAGCTTGCTCAGCTTTTTGAAAAATTTTAAGACCATGTTCATCTGTTCCGGTGTTGAAAAAAACTTCATGACCTGTCTGCTTATTCCATCGAGCTATGATATCCGCACGCACAATTTCCATGGCAAAACCAATATGCGGTTCGGCATTAACATAAGGGAGTGTGGTGGTTATATAAAAGGGTTTTGAGTTTTTCACGGTTTTATTTTATATACTCAATGCAGTCTTTTCGGCCTTTTCAGCTTTTTTGTTCTTCTCGATATCGTGAATGTACTCCATGAAAGCTGCCGCGAGTGGAACTGCAATAAGTGCACCGAGAACACCGGCCAGCTTAGCACCGATAACTAATGCGAGAATAACCACGATCGGTGATATACCAACGATTTTTTTGACAACCAAAGGATAGAATAACTGACTTTCAAATTGATAGATAATCACGTAAAGACCAATCAACAAAAAGCCTGTACCGACAGAGACGTCTGTAAAAGCAACAAGAATTGCCGGAATGGAAGAAATGATAGGACCAAAGACAGGAATGATTTCAAAGACAGCAGCCAAAAGTGCTAGCACAAGAGCGTGCGGAATTCCAACAATCATAAGCATAATATAAACAAGAACTCCGATCACAATACCGAGAATAACCTGCCCTTGAAGCCAGTGTGCGATCTTTCGTTGAGATCTGCGCCAAAGGTCAATAACATAATCATGATGTCTAACCGGTGTAACTATTCTAAGAAAATCATCAACACCTTCTTCTTGCACTGAAAGATAAAATGAAAGCACGATCATCAAGATAAAACCCAAGAAACCACCGAAGATGAAGCTGGCCGTCTGAAATGCGCCAACACCAGTTCCTCCGCCAAAGAAATTTCTGAGAGAATTTACAAAATCTGAAACAGAAATTGTATGATTGGCCAATGAACCATTACCTGTACCAAGTTCACGTATTGGGCCCCAGAGCTCGCCGAGAGAAATCGTCTTTGGTGCATTATTGAGAAAGCCTGTAATATCGTTTATCACCACCGGCATAAAAAATATAAGAATTCCTGCCAATATTGCGGCTAACGACAAATACACCGTAATAGCTCCGACTACGCGATGTATCTTATACCTCTGTAAACGCCTTAATATTGGCTCTACTGAAGAGGCGATGATAACAGCTGCTATTACGATCAAAAGTACGTCAGAGAGGTAATAAAGCGCAAAAAGTAGCACTAAAAGCAGGATTATACGCACAATTGTGCCACTTTTGACTGTTACATGATAATCATGGGATGAATCAGGCATGGGAATAGTATAGCGCCATAAATAACTTTAGTCATTATGACTAGAGCTTGAAATAAGGTTTGAATGAAGATGTATCTTTGAATTTACCGACTATTGCCATGTTAAGACCAGAGTCAACAAAAATTTCGCGAGCTAGTTTTTGGACATCTTCGGAAGTGACTGCACGAACTTTAGCAATTAATTCTTCCGGCAGGCTAATATCTTTCTTGAGGATTTCTTGATAAGCACAAAATTCTGCACGAGCATCGGAAGTTTCAAGGCCAAGCAGCGTCGTACCAGCGATATAATCTTGAGCCTTTTTCAATTCTTCAGGCTGGACCAATTCATCTCGGAGACGACGACACTCACCAAGAATTCCTTCTATACCCTCTTTGACTCGGGTATTGTCTACACCAGCTGCTATTCCAAGAAAACCGTGATCAGTAAATGGTTCATGATCTGCTTTTATATAATAACAAATACCGAGCTCGTCACGCATTTTTGAAAATAGTCTAGAGCTCATTCCCCTTCCAAGAATAGTTGAGAGCACGTGCATGGTAGGAATTCGTGGATCTAGAATCGGAAATGTTCGCACACCGATAATGAGATGTGTTTGGTCTGTCTCTTTATAAGAAACAGCGATTTGAGAATTGCTTTGCTCTTCTTTTACTTTCAATTTTGTTTTTGCAGGCAAAGAACTAGTCTTTGAAAAGGCTTTTTCTATAAGCTTATTCATCTCAATCTCGTCGAATGACCCAGAAACAATAATGGTCGTAGCGGGACAAGTATAATAATTTGTTCGGTATGATGAAAGAACATCACGAGTAAAAGATTTTACAACAGCTTCTGTTCCTGCAATATTCCAACCAGCTGGCTGATCACCATAAAGTAGTTCCATAAAAAGATCTGAGGCCCTTTGTTGTGGCAAATCATTATACATTCTGATTTCTTCTATGATCACGCCTTTTTCCTTTTCCATTTCTTTCTCATCAAAAACCGGGTTGATATACATGTCAGAAACTACGTCTACAATCTTATCGGCATGTTTTGCCGCAGCTTTGGCGTAGTAACCAGTGAATTCGTGTGAAGTAAAAGCGTTGTACTGTGCACCGATAGAGTCCAATTCACGAGAAATATCGCTAGGTTTTGGACGCTTGAGAGAGCCCTTGAATACCATGTGCTCAAGAAAATGCGACAAGCCATTTTGCTCTTTTGTTTCGTACTTAGACCCAACCTGGACCATAACCAAAACAGTCACAGAAGGATTTTCCGCCATCGGTATCATGATCACACGCAGGCCGTTTGAAAGTATCGTTTTTTTGAATGTCATATGATAAATATAGCAGATGTAAGCTCGCTATACTATTCGATTTCAATTTCACCACCTTCCTCTAATTTTATAAATTCAATGCCATTTTTCGGTAAAATCATTTCTGGAAATCTATAAGCTGCACCAGATCTGACCGCATCATGCACCGGAAAAGCTATACGAGGCTTGATCGCCAAAGCATAATCTATTGCTTCAGAAATTTTCATCCAAGGGCCACAGACTGGCAAAGCTAAAACGTCTACAATTTTGTGTGAACCTAAAAACTTCTTGGAATTAGCTGGTTTTTGGGCATCTAAAAATTCTGGAATTGTAAATGCGTCACCGGGAAAAAATAGTTTATTTTCTAGGAAAAATCCTACATTAGAAACTGGTGGGATGGAACTATGCAGAAGTGCGTGCTTTTTGCCGAATGCTTCGATGTGAATTCCTCCAATATCTATTTTGTTACCATGCTCCATTACAAGATGTTCAATTCCCTCTTTGACAAGCATGGCGCCAACAGCATCGTTAGCAATAATTTTGGTGTGTGGCATAGCTTTTACCAATTCTCTGAGCGATTCAATATGAAAATGATCATTATGTTCGTGTGTAAACAAAATAATATCAATATTGTGGAGCTTTCTATGCTCTTCTACGCTATAGGAACCTGGGTCCAACAAGATTTTTTTACCATTTGTTTCTATGACAAGACAACAATGAGAAAGTTTTTTTATTTTCATAAATTTTAATCGTGCATGAAATAGATTAACGAACAATTTTCCCAACCAACCAACTGACCAAATCTTTTTCCGAGACACGCTCCTGTTTTCCTGTATCACGATCACGCACAGTCACGCCTGTTCCCTTTTCCAAGGTCTCAAAATCTATAGTCACACAAAATGGCGTACCGATTTCATCTTGTCTGCGATATCGCTTACCAATATTTCCGTTGTCATCAAAGGTTATTCCTTGGATACCAGACTTGGATAACTCAATTTTAAGCGATGTAAAAATTTCACGAGCTTTTTCTACGAGAGCTGGCTTATTTTTCAAAAGTGGAAACACGGCGACTTTGTACGGAGCAATTGACGGAGCCAACTTCAAAAACACACGCTTTTCTTTTGTACCAGCAGTCTTTCCTTCTCCCTCAGCTGTGGCACCCATATCGTCCTCGGTATAGGCATCAAGAAGCGTGAACAAGAAAGCACGTCCCGCGCCACCAGATGTCTCAATGATCCATGGTGTTATCTTTGTACCAGTATCCTCAACATATTCCATAGAAATTCCGGAATATTGCTGATGACGAGAAAGGTCCCAGTCTCCACGGTGATGTATTCCCCATGCTTCTTTCCAGCCGAACGGAGTTTTGTATTCTATATCCCAAGCATCTTGCGCATAGTGGGCTCGCTCATGTTCTTCGTGTTGACGAAAACGCAAATTTTCTGGATTGATACCGAGTCCTTTATACCAATTCATACTAAATTCTTTCCAAAATTCATATTGCTTCTTACCCTCTTCTGCGTTTGGTCGAACATAATATTGCAATTCCATCTGCTCGAACTCACGCACACGAAAGAGAAAATTTCCTGGAACAATTTCATTTCGAAAAGCCTTACCGACTTGTGCAATTCCAAAAGGAAGTTTTGGGTGCATAGAGTCTAATATGTTTTTGAAGTTAACATGAACACCTTGTGTAATTTCTCCGCGAAGATATACAGATTCTTTTTGTCCTTCGACGGCGCCGATACCAGCCGCTACGAGGAGGTTAAAAACTTTTGGTTCTGTAAGTTCATTTCCTGCTGGACTTTTCATCTTGAGCTCACGCATTTTTTCACCCATTTCCTTAACTGACATGTTGTGTGTATCAATACCAGCATCTTCTAGGAGATGATCTGCGCGATAACGCTTGTGTGTAATCTTGTCTTCAACCAAAGGGTCACTAAAACCTTCTGTATGACCAGACGCCTCCCAAACACGCGGATGCATGAGAATAGACGCGTCTATACCATAAATATCTTCGCGTTCCTCAACAAATCTCTTCCACCAATAATTCTTTATATTGTTATTGAGTAAAGTTCCAAGTGGTCCAAAATCCCAAGTTCCAGCGAGACCGCCATAGATTTCTGATCCTTGAAAGACAAAACCGCGACGCTTGCATAGCGCCACCAATGCTTCCATCTTATTTTCATCACTTTTTTCAGTCATAGTATTATTGACGCATTGTAGCTCAAAAATCGCTTACAGGAAAGCGTGCGCTTTAAACATATCAATAGAAAAAATTACTTTACAACAACACCAGAAGATTCTTGATAAGTCGGATCTGTACTGAACCTCGTCGTCAGATTATTTTGTGAGGCTGACAGAGGTATACCCGTATATGCATCCGTAGCCGTCATGCTTGCTTGATTGACTAGAATTGGAGCCTGAGTAACTTGAGTCAAACTAGGTTGTATAGAGACTTGGAAATATATTTCTCTTCTTTGTGAAGCAGAGTTGGCATATGCAGCAAGATTGCCAACATTCCAAGTCACCACGCCAGTATTTACGTCATAACTGACATCTTCGTTCGAAGGATTAAAAATGCCCAACCATTTTACATAAGCCGGCAAAGAAGCTGTGACCTCGGTATTATTAACAGGATTTGTAGTGTTGTTGGCTGTCCAAACAATAGTGTATGTGGTTGGCTTATCGACTTGAGGAGGAATTGGTCCCGTATTAGTGAATGGGCCAACTGTTCTAAGAACACGTCCCGATAGAGAAATGGCAGAAGAAACTTTTATTGAACGAGAAGTTATAACTTTCAAAGTTTCTGGAACTTGTGATTCTTGTGCTCTATCTCCAGAAGCATTGGCGGTAATAGTGACAACCGGATCCACAACGCCACGACCACTCGTACTCATATCTTTGGCGGAAATTATGAACTCTACTTGTCCAGAATCTCCAGCAGCAACCGAAGAGAGTGCTGGTGTAGTTTGCTGATTCCAAGTTATATCATCAGTGGCAGATTGGAAATATCCTTGCTCCGCCTGAACAGACCCACGATCATAAGCTGAACCAGAAAGATGTACGGATAGCTGAACATTGGAAATCGGCACCGTGAGATTATTAAAATAATTTACTTTTATCGTATGAGTTACGCCAAATCGTGAATTTACATCAGCTGTAGTACTATCGTCATCTACGGCAAGTTTGAGAGACAAGAATGGTTTTTGAATACTGATATCCTGCTGAACAGTTGTATATTCTGTACCAATACTAGCGATGCCAGTCGAACCCTGAACACCATTTCCTGTTGTAGAATTCTGTGCACCAATAATGAAATGAAATGATCTGGTGTCACCATCTTCCCCCTTAAGCATACCGTGTATAGTAATAATTCTCTCTGCGCCCGGTGGCAAATCTCCTATAATCCATGATGCATTGTCTGATAATGGTTTCAAGTCTGAAGATACGAATGTGTAACCAAAAGGATACGTGGCCTGAAGAGCCAAACTATGTAAAATCTGTTGTGAATTTGATTTTATATCAACCTTCATATCAAATACTTGACCGGTTGTAATCTCCTTGAAAGTATTAACTGTCATATTGATCGGTGAAGAATTGAGAATGACAGCGTATGTCTTTGTCTTAGTGAAAACAGAAGTGGAACCTTTGATGCTATACGTAAGTGTAACTGAAATCTCTTTTTGCAAATTTTCTTCACCAAACAAAAGTGCCTGAATAGTCTCATGAGCAGTAGCGCCAGTAGCTATATTGCCAATGAGCTGACGATACTCCTTTAATTCCTTGGAAGGATTGGCTGGATCTGCAGAGCCAGTAGGAAAATCCACAGCCATATCTACAACTTGCAAATCTACATTGTTTTTATTGACGACAGTCACATCGAAAGAGACAGGTTCACCTCCAGGAATCGATACTGGCCCATCTATGGTTATATCTATATTGTTTCCGGAAATGAGATTCGATCCATTGAAGAATAGGTATGAACCAACACCAATAGCCAAGACACAAAAGATTATCGAGCCAATAAGAAGTTTTGTAAAAAATGACATAGAATGATCTTCATAATTTTTATTAAGAATTGTTGGAACTGGTTCATCTAGCGAATCCCCCCACTCTTTCTGGATTTCAGACTCATGATCTGAAAAACGTAACTTCCTGCGCGTGCGGATGTCGGGCGCGGTACGCGAATAAAGCGTGCTTTTCAACTGCTCTATATGATCTTTATCTTCGTCTAGCATTTGACTTATATTCTATCATATAAAAAGTGTGCGGGCGGTGAGTTTTCTATAGGTGTGACTCCTGAATGGCTTTGTTTATGTGCTTATTGATAATGATTCTTTGGGGAGTAGCCTTATCTAATAAAGCAGGTGTAATCTCTGAAGGTGTCACAGAAACAGCCGTGGAAGCCGGTAAAAACTCCCGAACTTCTAGATCATTACCAACATAACCAAGAGAATGTAAAATCCTAAGCACTGTTATTGATTCCAAAGACTGGAGACCTGATTCTGTAATTTGGTTTTGATAAGTTGAGTTTGTTCTATTAAGAAATTCCGCACAAGCGATCAAATGTTCAAATAAGTCACGGTTCGGCTCTTCCCCGTGAAGTACACGGCGAAGCAATAGAGCGAGGCGCGCAAATAAATCACGCTTACCGGCAAATTTGTCAGCATAATTATTTTCAACTTTTTGTGCACTAGTTAATTCCTGTGAACTGGTCAATTCTTGTGCACTAGTTAATCTCCAAATTTCTTTTCCGCGTACCAGTGAAAAAGTTCCGAATGAATAATTTTCCATATGGTAACGAAGTTTTGATTTTTCTAAACGAATTCCCTGTGCAACTGCGCGCACAAGCCCCAGATCCCGGGTGAAAATATAATATACCTTATCGGCTTCGGCGTGAGCTCTGGAATCGATGATAAATCCAGGAGTTGTAACAATGGAATGCATGTGCCTTATTTTAGACTCAACTTCACTTTCAAATCTCCAACTTTTTCAGACACCGTTTCTACTTTTACATATTCAATTCCCTTCAAAGAAGTCAGCTTAGAAATAATTTCTTTATTTTTTTCTATAAATTTCCTGGCGATATCACCATTCTCTGATCCGTCCATTCCAACTATTAGCGAAGCCTTATCATTAACACTCAAACCTTTTTCTTTTCGAAGATCCTGAATCATACGAATAATCTCACGAAGCATCCCTTCTTCTTTGAGAGCAGGTGTCAAATTTGTATCTAGTTCGACCGATGATTCGGAAGTTGCACCCGAGATTACAGACACACCGAATACTACTTCTTTTACATTTACTTCATCTTTTATTAATTCAATAAATTCAGCTGCTAACGGGCTATCAAAACCGATTTCTTTAACCTTGAGAGACTGAAGAGGCTGACGAACATTGATCTTTGCGACAGTACGAGCCTCCAATCCTTGAGATGCAATTCTTTGGACCTTCTCCATATTTTCTGAAACTGATACATCTATTTTTGAAAGTTCTGGCCATGGCTCCAAATGAACACTTTCAAGAGCACCACCAACACGCAGATATATATCCTCAGCTAAGAATGGCATGATTGGTGCCAAAATCTTTGTAAGTTCTATTAGAACATATCTTGTGGTATCTAATGCCTCTTTTTTTAATATAACATCTTTTTCATTAGTATCATCGCCTTTGAACCGGTCTCGCGAACGACGGAGATACCATGTCGAAAGATCATCAACCAAATCCATAAATGGTCGTGATGCGCGATCTAATTCCCCTGTCTCTAGATTGGTATTAACAGTATGGATCGTTTCATTGAGGCGGGCTATTATCCAACGATCAAGAACATTCTTGGACAAATTATTAGCATTATAAGGAGCAGTTTTATCGGCATATATTTCATAAAAAGAAACCACATTGAGAAGACGATTTACTAGTTTCTTTGTAATTTCATCTACACCCTTTTCACTAAAACGTAAATCTTGACCACGAACAGCAGGAGAAGACATTAGATAATATCTCAAAGCATCGGCGCCATATTTTTCGACAATCAACATTGGATCTGGAAAATTCTTTTTTGACTTGGACATTTTTTCACCATCCTCGGCGAGAGTCATTCCATTTACTAGGACTTTTTTATATGGAGTTTTACCAAAGAGAGCCACACCCAGCACAATCATGCTATAAAACCAACCACGAGTTTGATCTATACCTTCTGCAATAAAATCTGCGGGATAACATTGGGCTTTTTTAAAGAGACTAGACCTTGGTTCAAAATTGATATCTCTATATAGGTCGTCAGTATGTGCCTTGCCTTTTTCAAAAGGATAATGAGCCTCACCATAAGGCATTGAGCCAGATTCAAACCAACAATCGAATACATCAGGCACGCGCGTAAGTGTTGCGCCAGATTCTGTGCGCAATTTAATATCATCAATAAATGGTCGGTGAAGATCAAGTTCGTATTCAGAATTATGAGGAAGTGGAACAAAATCTATTTTGCGGAATTCGGCATTTTTGAGGAAGTCGCCACCGTTCTTTCTGTCTCCATCACGGAGTGCTGCTGTCTCTTTTCTATTGAGTCCAGTAGCTACAGCTAAGAGAAGTGAAGCTGGTGTCTCGTGAGTAACAATCATAATCGTCTTCCCTTCGTATTTACTTTCTATATCATAAAGGAAATCACCCATACGAGTCTTGATATTTGCATATGTTTCTCCACCTTCTGGGGCTTTGTCAAAACGGTCAGCATGATTGAATTTTGCCAAAAATTCTGGAAGATTTCGACCATCCCAAATACCTGCATCTAGTTCCCTGATACGCTCGTCGTTGTGAATAATATCTTTTGACCAGTAAAGTTTTTCTGCGAGAATATTGAGCGTCTCCTGTGTACGTAAAAATGGTGAAGCGAAGACTTGATCAAACTTGATACCTCTCAATTTTTCTGCTGAATCAGCGACTTGCTGACGACCATGTGCTGTTAAATGATGTTGATTATCTATCTTCGTACTCAAAACTCCCTGTACATTATTTTCAGCTTCACCGTGGCGAATAACGTAATATGTGTTACGTGCACGACTAAACTTTTTTAGGTCAGCGACAGAGCCGAGGACGTGGACTTTACCACCTTCTTCCCTCCAAACAGGTATTGGAGCTCCCCAAAATCTCGAACGAGAAATTGCCCAATCACGTGCACCTGCAAGCCAATTTCCAAAACGTCCTTCACCTATTTCTGGAGGAACCCATGTGACACTCTGGTTTTCCTTAACTAATTTATCCTTTATATCCGTAACTTTTACGAACCATGATGAAGTCGCATAGTTGAGAAGTGGAGTCTCACAACGCCAACAATGTGGATATGAGTGTATGAGTTTTTCCTTATCAAAAAGTGTGCCGTTTTTGGCGAGATATTTGATGACTTCAACATCGGCTTTCTGGTGAGCATTTTTGTCTTCTTCAGTCGACTTGGGCTTGACCTGAGCACCAGCAAAATCTGTGACTTCTTTTTTAAAAGTACCGTCAACATTTACATGCTGAACAAATGGCAAATTCTGTTTCTTGAGTAATTCATAGTCGTCAGCACCAAAAGCTGGAGCAATGTGTACAATGCCAGTACCATCTTCTGTGGTTACAAAATCTCCTGCGTAAATTTTCCAGCCATTCTCGCGGTTCTTGAGAGAGGCATCGCTGGCATAATATTTAAATACAGGCTCATAAGAGAGACCTACTAAGTCTGAGCCTTTGAAAGATTCAGCACCATTTGCAGCTTGTACAATCTCATATTTCTTGTCTTTGAACGTCGCAGCGAGTCGAGATTTTGCGACGATGAAAAATTCGGGTGATTCGGCAACCTTAACTTTACAATAATCAATATCCGCACCAACTGCCAATGCTACATTTCCAGGCAAAGTCCACGGAGTTGTTGTCCAAGCAATTAAGTAGGTCGCCCCAGTCAAATCATCCCCTACGAATTTGGACAATTTTTGTCCATTTTTTATACCATAACTTAATTTGAACTTCACATAAACAGAAATATCTGTAATATCTTTGTAGCCTTGTGCAACTTCAAAATTAGACAATGTTGTCTCACAACGTGGACACAGATTCATAGACTTAAATCCTTCATAGATCAGACCTTTTTCATGTAACTGTGAGAAAATCCACCAAACACTTTCGGTGTAAGTTGCATCCATCGTGCGGTAATCATTCTCCATATCAACCCAGCGACCAAGACGTGGCACTATCTTGCGCCATTCATCTGCGTAACGCATGACACTTTCACGAGCAGCTGCATTGAATTTACCAATTCCATAATCCAAAATATCTTTTTTACTTTTGAGACCAAGCTCTTTTTCTATGAGATTTTCTACTGGCAAACCGTGACAATCCCAACCCCAACGTCTTCGGACGCGATAGCCTTGCATAGTCTTAAAACGAGGGATAACATCCTTCATCGTACCGGCCAAAATATGCCCATAGTGAGGTGTTCCTGTGGCAAATGGCGGTCCATCATAGAAAGTGTATTCACCTTTTGGATCGGGCTTCTCCAGTGATTTTTCAAAAATACCCTTCTCTTTCCAGAAGGATAATATCCTTTCTTCGCGGTCAGAATGTAGGCTCATATAGAGCTATAATAACATTTTTTGGAGTTTTGAGAATAAAGATAATTACATCCTCTCCGGCACTTTTATACCTAGAAGCCATAGACCATTGATCATCGTCTGGCGAAAAACCTGCGTCAAAGTTACATAATATGGAGACAAAGGATCATTTGCGTTTACGACTTGTTGTTGTGCATAGAAACTATTGAAAGCACCAGCCAAATTTATGAGGTAATTGGCGACATGTTGCGGAGCATATTCGGAACAAGCACGCTCGGCGATATCAGGGAAACGTGTAATAAGTTTTTCGAGTAGCGACACTTTTTCTGGCAAATTTTCCGCCGCTGTATTTAGTGCCGACAAATTTTTCAGCGCACCAATCCCCTCTTGCTTTGCTTTCTCGAGTACAGCTCCAGCACGTACCGCAGAATATTGAAGATATGGACCGGAATCACCTTCGAAAGAAATAGAAGCCGAGGAATCGAAGACGATGTCACTACCAACTGATTGACGAAGGATTGTGTATTTGATGGCACCTATAGCGATGACGTCCGCAAGCGTATCAGCTTCTTCTTTTGAGAATTTTCTTTCAGCGATCTTTGCTTGGACTAACTCGCGAATATCTGAAATCAAAGTTTCTGCAGTTATCACCTTTCCTGTACGTGATGACATTTTCCCTGAAGCAAACCTGAGCATTCCATGACCGATATGCTTCGTCTTTGTGGCAATATTTTCATCCAAGAGTGACAAAGCCTTGAGTAAAACTTTGAAATAATCATTCTGCTCATTTGCTGTGACGATGATTGAACGATCTGTATTGGGATATTTATTGAACTTTGTAACATTGAGTCCGACTTCCTTGGCTTCATAAGTTGGCAAACCGTGAGAATTTATGAAGACACGTGTATGCAAACCATATTGCTCACCTTTGAAAACAACAGCCCCTTCACTTTCTTCAAAAACATTTTTCTTCCAAAAACAGAAGCCCTTTTTTGAAGCCTTATTAACTATTTCCAAACCAACTGGTGCCATTTGGCTTTCATAAAGATAATCGTCAAACTTGGTGCCAAGTCTCTTATATAAAAGTTCGAAATGCTCCATACTCCAAGCCTTGCCTTGTTCATAGAAAGCATTGATATCAGCGTCAGATTTTTTGTAAATAATTTCGTTCAGTGCATCTATCTCTGCTTTTGCGGGTCCAATAGGAACCATCGCGCCAGCAACATCATAAGCCTGAGTTCCTTCGACATACATTCGTCCGAGGAATTCTGTCTTCATCTGGATAGGTGCTGAATCTATAGGAATTTCAGCGACATGTCTCTTCACAGCCCAAATAGATTTGGCTATATGGAGACCAATATCAGATGGATAACAAATACGCGTTGTCTTTGCACCAGAAAATTCTACAAGTCTCGACAATGATTCACCAATCGCGTTGGCCATGAGATGACCGATATGAAAAGCTTTGAAGGCGTTTGGGTCGGTGTGTTCTATGAGGACATTTTTTGCCACCGACGAAACTTTTTTACCATATTCACTTCCCTTTTTTGCGGCCTCGAGAATTTGCTTGGCAATAGCTTGATCTTTTATTTTAAAATTAATGAAACCAGGTCCAGCGACGGTGATTGAGTCGATAAAATTTGGCTGGATCTCTTTAAATGCTGTGATGATTTTCTCCGCCAAAACTTTTGGTGCGATTTTGAGCGACTTTGCATGAGCCATAGCCAAGTTTGTTGAAAAATCCCCGTACTCTGGGTTTTCTGGGTAATCAAGCTGAATTTGAGCACCTTTTATATCAATACCAAACTTTTGAGCGGCTTGTTTGAGGGCTTCAATAATACCTTCTTTCATAGGAGTGATTTTAGCATGAAAACTCACTTACTCTAATTTATTATCTCCAATTATCTTCTTAACCTCCTTATCAAAATCAGACTCAATTTGTTGATGCTTATTAAATTCCTCGTATTCTAAAATCGCTCGGGCGTCCGCATCGACCTTGGAAATACGCCCCTTCCCATCAAGTATTTTATACTCATTAAAAGTCAAAAACTTATCAACGCTTTTGGTAAACTCTTTCATGGTAAACGTGTTGCTACGAGCGATCAATCCTTCAATATAATCAAAGAATCCTGTAACTGTTCGCTCAAGTTGCTTGATTTCTGCTTCTGCCAAATAATTTTTTGCGACAGTAACATCTGATTGCAATATTCTACCTGTTGGAGATTTTTTCCACGCCATAAGACCCATATTAGGCATAGTCGCATCCGCTTTATTATAAATTATTTCTGGTGCCGTCTTACCTGTTATTGCAAAGTGGAATTTGTTTTGCACCATAGCGTAAAATTCATGACTAACATCGGAGTCCTTATCATAATCAATGCTACATTCAGCAAAGATGTCAGTTATTTGTTGATAGATACGACGTTCGCTCGCTCTGATAGAACGAACACGCTCGAGCAATTCTCTAAAATAATCAGAACCAAATAACTTCTTTCCTTGTTTCAGACGTTCATCATCAAGCACAAATCCTTTAATAATATACTCACGGAGTACTTGGGTTGCCCATATACGGAAATGTGTAGCTCGTTTTGAATTTACTCTATAACCAACCGAAATAACAGAGTCAAGATTATAATGCTGTGTATCATACTCCTTACCATCTGTAGCAGTTATTAGGAATTTCCGAATAACTGAACTCTCCTTTAATTCACCTGTTTCAAAGATATTTTTAAGATGTTCGTTTATTGTTGGTACGGAAACATCAAAAAGCTCGGCCATAAGCTTCTGCGTCAACCAAACCATATCCCCTTCTATGCGAACTTCAATCTTGGGATTGCCAGTTTCCGCTGTAAAGATAAGGAATTGAGCTGTAGTATTTTGTGAAAGTAGATTTTTACCACTTTTCTGAGCTTTCATAGCAGTGATTTTAGCATGAAAAATATACGATGTGATGTTGTATATCGCAACCATCTCGAAGGGCTGTACGAGCTAGAAGATCTTGACCGTATTTTACTTTTGTTCAGATAAAGATGCATTGGCGGCGCCTTTAATAAACCAAGTCGCCAAAAGAAAAGCGAGTATGCTTATGTAATTGCTATATACTGTCACATAAATTGCAGTATATAAATATTTATATACCCAAAAACTTTCAAGGAAACAGACTATCAGATAGATTAGAAAAGATATTGTAACAGTTTTTTTGTTAACCCTTAGTAATACTAAAACAAGTGATACCAATAAAGCTACCGCTGGAATTAATTCAAATATTATTAACTGGACAGGATAAACATTTGTACCTAGATGGGTTATGGAATAAAGTAACGCGGCAACTGGATTGATTAGGGTCCAAACAAAGCTAATTGATAAAATCACTCTTGCCAATGTTGAATAAAAAGGCGCACCATATTTACGTGCAAAAATTGCAAACATAAAGTAAGCCACTAGAGCACAGATAATTATTACCAGAAAAATATTCATACCGTAAGTATATCACAAAGCTCAAACTGATTTTGCAGATCAACAAAAGGATATTTTACGTTCAATCCCTACTATGGTCGCTAACCAAACTTAATTGTAACTGTTCTAGAAAATGTAGATTATATAGCCAACTTATAAACACAGCTCAATTGCATAAAAAGTAAGCTGGCGTACATGACGTGATTTAGTATATTGGTTATTAACAGTAACTTAGTATAGATACCACTGTTTATTATTTTCCGACATTTGTATATAAATGTCTTCAGTACTTCTATTAGAATCAGAGAGGGTTACCTTAAATGAGATCTTAACTAAAGTCTTATCTTGATTAAATGCCTATGTCGTATCAGGTCTACGGAGAATACTCTCCGTAACTACACCATATATTTCATTATAAACCGCTGCAGCCTTATTCAAATTTGAATCAGGTAAGTTGGCAATCTTCTGTTGTTGTGGTCCTGCAGGAATTGCGTTCAACAGATATTTACGAATTACTACCAAGTCTCCAGATGAGTATATAGCTTTTGCTGATAGAAAATTATTAATAATAGTAGTATGAAGAATTGGGTCAGCTTGATTTCCATTTTCTACAATATAATTCTGTCCTGTCTGTGTTTGCGTACTAGCATCGGTTATTTTATTAGCCTTCTTACTTTCATATACATAAACACCACCGCCAATAATTAATAACGCAATAATAGTAATAAGTAACGGAACCACAAAACCTTTATTAGAATTGTTCATGTATCAAAAGTATATCACAGACTCAAACTAAAAAACTTTTTACCGGCTACTTCCTCCCCGTACTCCCAAACCTCCCTTCTCCGCGAGACGATTCACTCAAATCCTCCGTCGTCTCAGAAATTTCAGGAATTTCTACAGGATACATTATGAGTTGAGCGATCTTGTCACCTTTTTCGACCTTATATTCTTTATCACTCAAATTGACCAGATGCACATTATATTCACCACGATACCCTGCGTCATAGACACCACCCATTGTATGCAGACCAGCTTTGGAAATACCACCTTTGTCCTTCACGATAACCGCATAACCAGTTGGAAATTCCATTGAAAAACCATTAAAGAAAATGTGATGCTCACCAGCTTTCAAAACTTTATCTTCAAGAGAATAGACATCCATACCCACATCACCAGGATGAGCGTACGACGGCAATTTTGCATCAGGCTTCAATTTTTTGACGAATATTTTCATGTTTTATTTCCTCAATATCTCATCAATCCTCTTTGCAATAGCACGAAAATCTTTTTCTTTGGCACCGCGAGTAGTTTCGGCAGCACTTCCAACACGAATACCAGAAGGATCTGTCGGTGGTCGCGTATCAAAAGGAATGCCATTTTTGTTGACAATAATGCCAGCACGCTCAAGTCTCTCACTTGCTTCTTTACCAGTAATTCCACCAGCACCACGCGCAGCACCTACACCGTAATCATTTTTCTTTCCATTATTCCAAGTATCTATGAGTATAAGATGTGAATCAGTACCACCGGAAATCAAACGCCAGCCACGTGCTTTGAGCTCTTCTGCCAAAACCGCAGCATTATTCACGACTTGACGAGCGTATTTCTTGAAAGCTGGAGTCATGGCTTCTTTCAAAGTCACAGCCACGGCTGCAATCTGATTTATATGAGGACCTCCCTGCAAACCCGGGATGATGGCTTTGTCGATTTTCTTGTCGAGCTCACGCGAATCTTTTCGTACAAAAATCATAGCTGCGCGTGGACCACGAAGAGTTTTGTGCGTAGTCGTCGTAACAACATCGGCATATTTAAATGGTGAAGGATAAACACCTCCAGCCACTAGACCGGCGATATGAGACATGTCCACCATGAGCATTGCTTCGGAGGCGACAGCAACTTCTTTCATGCGAGCCCAGTCGATAGTTCGAGGATAAGCAGTATAACCACTGACGATGAGCGCTGGCTTTTCCTTCATAGCAAGTTCACGCAACTGATCATAATTGAGCATTTCTGTTGTAGCGTCGAGACCATATGGAATTTGTTGCCAGAATTTACCAGTAGCAGAAACTTTCTGACCATGAGTAAGGTGACCTCCTTGATCGAGTGACATACCCATGATTTTGGCGGGCGCAGCTGTAGTTATGGCGACTCCGTTTGCGTCTTTTGTTCCAGGAGGTACAAATTTTGGTGGAGGCAACAAAGCGAGGTAAACAGCAAGGTTGGCTGGCGAACCAGACAGAGGCTGAACATTTACATGCCACTCTTTTGGATCGAGGTTGAAAAGTTTTAGGGCGCGCTCAATACAAAGTGACTCGATCTTGTCTACAATCTCATTACCACCATAATATCTTTTGCCAGGATAACCTTCGGCGTATTTGTTGGTAAGTTCAGAACCAAGAGCTTCAAGTACATCCTTTGAAACGTAATTCTCCGACGCAATCAGGTTTATAACTTTCTTCTGACGCTTCTTCTCGGCGTCTATGAGTTTTTTGATTTGAATGTCTTTCATAAGAGAAATTGTAGCATAAAAATAACCAATGAGTTAAAATGCCAAGATAACATTATTAAACCTGTAAAATATCACTATGTCCCAATTTGCAATGAAGCCTGTAAGTGAACGCACGCCCGATACACAGTACCGCGACTTGCTCCGCCGCATTCTAGAACAAGGAATTCGCACAAATACTCAGCAAGAGACTGATGCTATTACTTTGATGGGTGCTGGATCTATGCATTTCAAACTCGAGAATGGTTTTCCTATTATCACAGAGAGAAATATGAGTCCAAAGACTTCACCGACTTTGCCTGTGACGATTTGGCAACAAGCTATCGCAGAAATTCTAGGCTTCATAAATGGGGCACGTACGTTGAAACAGCTCGAAGATTTTGGTTGTTCTTGGTGGGCACCTTGGGGCACAGAGGCCAAATGCAAAAAACGTGGTCTAGAAACTGGCGACCTCGGTCCAGGTTCTTATGGAGCAGCTTTCCATGACTTCCCTACATCTGAAGGTGGTACTTTCAATCAATTCAAAAACATCGTAGAACAAATCCGTGAATTTCCTCATCTCCGCACACACTTCATCACTCCATGGATTCCTCAATACACTATTCGTGGAACTGGCAAGCAACAGAAAGTCGTCGTCGCACCTTGTCATGGATGGATCCACTTACGTGTTCTCAATAACAAGCTCACACTTCACATGATGCAAAGGTCTGGT
This sequence comes from uncultured bacterium, assembly GCA_903905325.1. GTDB lineage: Bacteria > Patescibacteriota > Minisyncoccia > Phycocordibacterales > PALSA-1337 > C7867-002. The sequence goes on along the minus strand of CAIVGA010000037.1, from coordinate 4,837 downwards.
GATGTGCCAGTCGGTATTCCTGCAAATATGGCGCAGTATGCTGCGCTTCTCATGGCTATCGCGGCGGCGACCGGTCTCGAACCTTATGAATATATCCATACTATTTCTGATGCACATATTTATGTCGACCAAATTCCAGCTGTAGAAGAAATGCTCAAGCGAGAGCCTCGTGTCTTCCCAACCATGACTCTCAGCCCTGAAGGTTTGGCAAAAAAAGATTTATTTGAATTTAGAAAAGATGACTTTACTTTGTCAGATTACAATCCTCATCCAGGAATTAAGGCTATTCCAGTCGCGATTTAATAAAAAATTTAAGCCCCCAAAATGAGCCAATTCGTAATTACTGATAATGTCCGACGTGAAGACCAAAAAAAGGTCATGGATGAAATTGCTGCACAGAAACACTGCCCTTTTTGTCCAGAAAATTTGGCAAAATATCATAAGAATCCTATTTTGAAAGAAGGAAAATTCTGGACATTCACTGACAATCAGTGGCCATACGAAAAAGTTAAACATCAGCTCCTTGCGATATATAAGACTCATATTGAACATATAAAAGAAATGAATCCTGCTGCTGGCGCCGAGCTTATACAGTTTTTCCAGGAAGAGACAGTTAGGCGAAACATCCCAGGAGGTGTCCTAGCTATACGTTTTGGTAGTAATCCTGAGCATGGCTCATATGGAAATAGTGTTCTACACATACACGCCCATATGATAGAGCCTGATCTGGACGCACTTGCAAATGATGAGGGTTGGAAAATGAAATTTGGACAGTCGAAGAATTATAAGAAGGGGTAAAAACCAGTGAAATAAAAAAGAGCCAACTCCACTCGAGAGTCGGCATCTTTGGTGATTTAACGAATCAATTAGTTTGACGGGCTGTCTTACGAAGCCTTGGGCTTCTTATCCTTCGGCTTGATCAACTCCATTTCTTCTGGAGTGAGACCGTCGTGTCTGTGATGGCCCGAAGCAAGATTGAGCCGCATCTTTTCCCAAACAAGGAGGACCGGAAGTTTACTGTTGAGGTCAGCTTCACTCTTACCGAGTGTAACCTCCAGCTTACCACTGCCATTCGCGTGATGAACATTCACATGAAGGTGTGCGATGCTGCCAGCATGGTGAGCCGGATCCCCAGATCGGATGACCAATGAGTAACCGGTGAATTTGAATTCATTTATAACCGCACGCAATACATCGAATAGGTCGATGATCTCCTTTGTATTGAGTTCCGTATAATGTAATACGTGGCGCCGTGGAACGATAATCAACTGATAATCCTGTCCCGGTCGTGCAGCGACCTTATTGACCCACACCATCCACAATGGACTCGATAAATGCTCGAGGATATTGTTTTGCGCCGGATCTGGCGGACAAAATGCACATTTACCAGCAATGAAATCCTGAACCTGCTTCAGGTAATATTCGAAGTTGCTGGTATTGAACAGGCGCCCGACAAATTCCAATGTCGGGTTAAGTGCCTTGAGGACACTAAACATTTCCAATACACAACGATACGGCTGACTCGGTTGAATCTTCTCTTCTAACACAATGACCTCCCAGGTTATTACTGATTAATTGTTCTGTTTTTAGCTTAATACAAAACCTAAATTCGATACTATATGTAAACTTATTTTGTGTCAACAAATACAACCTCAACTCCCTGACTTTTTAGAACACGTTCACCGTCTAAAACTCCATAACCATCTGCGTAATAAATCTTCTTGATACCAGAATAAGCCACCAATTTTGCACAAGGCGGACAAGGAAAAGTTGTGACAAATAATTCAGCACCTTCAAGAGAAATACCCTTCTTGGCAGCTTCGGCTATAAGCGCAGCTTCGCAATGGAAAACCAAAGAAAGTTCGACATTAACGCCTTTGTGAAAATCGGAGCGAGGATCCCCTTCTGTGTAATTTAGACCTTCTACAGGCACAGAACGATTGTGTGTCATTGAGACAATCTTTCCATCTTTAACTATAGCCGCACCGATTTGGCGCCAAAAATCTGAGCTTTTATCTGCTTCAGTACGTAGCAAAGAGATAATTTTCCTGTCAGATTCTTTAATAGAAGTCTTTTGATCTGCTTCTATTGGATTATTTTTGAAGGAAGAATGTTTGTCCCAGCGGAGGAATATAGAATCGAAAGTTAATTTTATATTATTTTTGGACAAACTTTCAGCCGGCAAAAATTTCTCCGTAAGCTCATGCATAATATCCTCATCTGGCATGATAATTTCTAAACCAGCACTTTCTGCGACAGTCGTCTGTCTAATTTGTGCCAAATCAGCCAGTCCTTCTTCATCAACAATCTCTACTTTTTCAAATCTCCCCCACGCTTCAATAGACTTCTTAATCAGTTCCGGCTTGAGAGCCCGAATATCTTTTGTAAGCTGGCGAAAATTACTGGTGATTTTTTCACCTAGAAGAAAAAGCTGACTGGCGTCATGGTGTTTTTCAAACAAGCGCTTATAACCCTCATGCAATACCGGAATGTATGCGACAATTATTTTTGCGCCAGCTACCTTTTTTGCGCCACTTGGCGCCTCTTTATTTTTTGTCATGGCCGAGAGCGTCATTGATCATATCTCCTAGCTTAGGAATAATAGCTTTTTCAAAACGTTTTGCTAGTTTGAGCTGGAGCAAACGAATCTTGGCACTAGTCGAGGTAGTAGCCATAGGATTTAGAACAACCATTTTGCCACAATATGAGCGTAATTCTGCTATTTGTTTTTTGTTGTATTTTTTGAATGTCTCCTTCGTAACAATGAGAATATCTGGATGAACTGTCCTCACGAGGTGCCAACGTGGATGATTGTGCTCCTTCACGGTGACAATATCGACAGAACGTAAATGTGTAACCATTTCCAAACGCTCAGCTTGTGGCACAACTGGACGATCTGGACCCTTTCGAGCACGCACCTTCTTGTCACTATCTACACCAACGACCAAAAGATCACCGTGTTTGCGAGCTTCCTCGAAATATCGAGCGTGTCCAATATGTGCCATATCATAAACACCTTGAGTCAAAACGATTTTCAAACCTATCGCCTTGCAGTGATCAACCAAAGCCTTGAGTTTTTTATAATTAGGTACAAAACGATCTTTGAAATTTGATCCGAGAGCAAATATTCCTCCATTCGTTACAAATCCTTTTGTGGTCATAGTAGTTTGTATAGTATAATCTTCATGCAGTCATTTATCAATACTTTACAGTTAACAAAATCCCTTATCATTTATGAAAACTTTCATATCAGCCGCTTTGACCGCAGATGGATATATCGCCAAAGAAACCAATCACGCTGCTTTTTGGACAAGCAAGGAGGACAAGAAACGTTTCGTGGAACTGACCAAGCGTGCTGGTGTCGTGGTAATGGGCCTCACAACATTCAGGACTCTTGGTAAGCCACTCAAAGGACGTACAAACATTGTTTACTCACCAGAGGCGTTCGAAGGTGAAACAAAAACATATGGCACTGGAGAAATTGCAGGTGCGGATGTGAGTACTACCGAAACAAAGGGTGAAACTGAAACCATAGTCGAAAGGACGACTGATTCGCCAGCCGATCTCCTCAAGAAACTCGAAAATAGAGGTTTCAAAGAAGTTGCTATCTGTGGAGGTGCTTCGATTTATAATATGTTTATGAAATCTGGCCTTGTTGAGACGTTATACTTGACGATTGAGCCTATCATGTTTGGCAAAGGCATCAGACTATTCAATGATGATATGGAACACAAACTCACACTAAAAAATTGTGTACAGACAGAAGGTGGGTCGTTGTTATTGGAATATGATGTAAATTAAGGCTTGACTTATATAGAGTTTAGGATAGTCTGACAAAAGAATTGTGGGTAAGAAAATAACCTAATGCAGAAACCATAAAAGGAGGTAGCTCATGACAATACATGCGCAACCAATTAGTAAAAAGCCGAAAAAAATACGTGCCAAGAAGAATCATATTTTGGGCCACACCTACATAGTGTGGTTGAAACTTCAAAAAGGTCAAGAAAAAATCCTTCGGTTCGCCAAACATCGCAAAGAATTCCGGGAACAAATCCGGGCACAAAATGGCCATGAGCACTGCGTTTCAGTAAATCATTTGGCCACAGAGACAATGATTCGGATGCGTCGATATGGCGCACTTCTGGATGAACTGATCTTGACTCGAGCGTGGGAACTTCACGACAAAAGTGAAGGAATTCTCGGGTATGAGGTCATCGCACCGAACAAGAAGGATGAGGATGACTTACGGGAATACTTAGCCTTCGAACGTGTTTACAAGAAACTCGGAAAACGTGTGTGGCCAGAATATCAACGGTGCTTCTTGCTACAATTTGCTTTGAAAAATCCATCATGCTTCCCTCAAGAAGCACGCGATGTAATGGCGGATCTTGCCCGGCGATATCGGAATGAGGCCTTATTTTTTCAAGGTGTGCAGTACGTCGACTACTTGTTCTATGCTTACGAGTGTTTCCGTGAGTATGGAATTTGTGAAGTTATCGAGGATATTACACGAAACTCATTCGTGCACATCGATGCGATCTCCAGTGAACTGATAGGATTTGACAAGGTTCTATGGACACCGAGACGGCGGAAATATTTCGCCCAGTTCTTGAAACCAGCACCACAAACAAGTTCTGGGTCTTAAGTAAGTATAGTCTTAAGTAGGCGTAATTCCTTACCAAACGTGACGAGGACCAAAAATCCTCCGCCACGTTTTTTAATAGAAAAAATCCCCTTTTTGGGGAAATTTCCTAAATACAAATCCTAAAAAATCTTTTTTATTTTACATCAATACCCATAGATCTAGCTGTACCAGCGACGATCTTCATGGCAGCAT
>CAIVGA010000036.1 GCA_903905325.1 uncultured bacterium | reverse complement strand
TAAAAATATATTAAAAATTAATTTAGTAAACTATTATGAACTACTCATCTTTGAAGAAAATTGGTGCAGGTATCATCATCGCTTCAAGTCTCTTTATTTATTCAGGAAGTGCGATGGCGAATGTTGGGCCGTTGACCCCGATTATTACATGGGTTCCAAACAATATAACTTACGGAACACCTTTGAAGAAAGGAGTAAGTAATCAACTGAATGCGGTAGCGACAGATCCTAACACCAGTGCAGTAATTCCAAACAGTCAAGGTACACTTTCTTATACTCCAGATGTTGGAGCTATTCTTCCAGGTGGAAACGGCCAAACTCTTTCCGTTACTTTCACTCCTAAGACCTCTACATATGCTACGACGACCCAGACGTCTAGCATAAATGTTGGTAAAGCGGACGTCGTAATCAAAGGAATTTCATTTAGTAATAAAGTCTATGATGGTACAACGGTAGTTACTGCCACTGGCACGCCTACACTACAAGGTCTTTATTCTGGAGATACTGTGTCATTGGATACCTCGGGTCTTACTGCTACTTTTAGTGACCCTGGTGGCAGAAACGTAGGCAATAATAAGCCTATTACAGTTTCTGGCCTAGTTTTGACCGGAACACCGTATGTCGGAACACTTGCGGATGATTTCAATCTTTTGCCTCTGACACCAAACGCCAATATCACACGTCTTGATATCACAGTGTCTGCTGCTACAGACACAAAGGTTTATGATGGCACTACAGTTTCTACTGGTACACCTGTGATTATTTCAAGTTCTACTATTGTTAGTGGTGATACAGCACCTGTCTGGTCTCAATCATTCAACAATAAGACAGCTGGAAATGGTAAAATTCTAACTCCTTCTGGAATAGTCAATGATGGAAACGGAGGTGCAAACTATCACGTTACGTTCGCGACAACCACTGGTACTATATTGCAACGTCCAATAACTGTTGCCGCTGCTTCGAGTACGAAAGTTTATAACGGTAACACAAATTCAACAGACGTTCCAACTGTTACCAGTGGAACACTTATTAGTGGTGATTCATTAGGTTTTAGTCAGTCCTTCGACACTGCAGATGCTGGTACAAATAAAATCTTAACTCCAAGCGGTAATGTACATGACGGAGTTGGGGGTGCAGATTATGCCGTTACACCAGCTACAACAACCGGTATTATTACTCCAAAGACCCTTACGGTTACTGGTTTTAGCGTAAATAACAAAGCTTATGACGGTACAACTTTGGCAACTACTACTGGAACACCTTCATTAAATGGTGTTATTGCGGCAGATCTTGGAAATGTAACTCTTGCCACTACAACCATCGACGCTTCATTCCCAGATAAGAATATTTACAATAATTATAATATAAATATTGCACCGCTTTCACTCGTAGGAAGTTCTTCACCAAATTACAGTCTCACTCAGCCATCGAAGGTCGCAGATATTACACGTCTTCACATAACAGTTTATCCAACGGTGGATTCAAAAGTTTATGACGGAACTACTACATCTAGTGGTATTCCTGTTGTCTCAACTTCTACACCTTTGGCGATTGGTGATGTTGGCACATTCAGTCAAGTATTCGGCAATAAAAATGCCAGCACGACCAAGAATTTGATTCCATCAGGTACTATTGCTGATGCATCTAGTACAGATATGACAGGAAATTACGCAATCAATTTTACAACATTACCTATTGGTTCGATTTCACCTCTTCCTTTGACAGTAACCGCCACCTCGAGTACAAAAATTTATGATGGGGCTACGACCTCACCATCTCTTCCAGATATTACATCTGGTTCAATTGTAGGAACTGATACGTTTGGATTTATTGAATCTTATGACACCAAGGATATTGGAACTGCGAAGGTTCTTACTCCTAGTGGCCATGTTCACGATGGGGTTGGGGGTATAGATTATGCTGTAACTTTCGCTTCTACAACTGACGGTACTATTACAGCTAAGGATTTGACGGTAAGTGGAGCTGTTGCTCAAGATAAGCAATATGATAGCACTGCGTCTTCTACGGTTGACTTCACTTCAGCAATTTTGGTCGGTGTGGTTGGCACAGAAGATGTAAGTTTAGCCACTTCAAGTTATGTTGCAACGTTCAACGATGCAAATGTTGGACCATCGAAGCCTGTTACGGTTAATGGTGTAGCATTGGCTGGCGCGGACAAGGGTAATTACACGATTTCTCAGCCGACTGGACTTACCGCAAACATAACTCAAGCGTCTATCACGATCACCGCAGAACCAAACATCAAAATTTACGATGGTGATATAACAGCTAGTACAACTCCGACTGTTTCGGGCCTTCAAGGAAGTACTGATACTGTAACTGGTCTTGCTGAAACTTATGACACCAAAAATGTTGGTACAGGTAAGACTCTCTCTGTCTCAGCTTATACAGTTAATGATGGAAATACTGGAGGAAACTACGCCGTTTCAACCGTCTCGACTTCGACTGGTGAAATAGACACTCGTGCTATTACAGTCACAGCCTCAGCTAACAATAAAGTTTACGATGGTACTACCACCGCTTCAGCAACACCCACTATCACATCTGGCACATTAGGTATTGGCGACAGTGCAGGTTTCATTGAGACGTACAAAGATAAAAATGTTGGAACTGACAAGACTCTTATTCCTGCGGGAATAGTTAATGATGGTTACAGTGGTGCTAACTACAATGTTACTTTCAACAAAAGTTACAATGGTGTAATCACAAAGGCCACACTTACAGTTTCTGGAGTTACTGCCGATAGCAAGACTTACGATAGTACCACTACGACTACTGTTTCTGGTTCAGGTTCACTTGTTAGTGTGATTTCACCCGATAGTGTTTTCTTGGTAGGAACATCTACAGCGACCTTCAATAATAAAAATGTTGGTGTAGAGAAAACTGTTACCACAACTGGCCTCTCGCTTACAGGTGATGATGCTGTTGATTATTCTTTAACTCAACCAACGCTTTCTGCTGATATTACAAAGGCACCATTGACCATTACAGCACAGACGAATAGCAAGACTTATGATGCCAATATAACAGCTAGTACAACCCCGACTGTTTCTGGTCTTCAAGGAAGTACTGATACTGTAACTGGTCTTGCAGAGACGTATGACAATGCAAATGCTGGTACTGGAAAGACTCTCTCGGTCTCTACTTACACTGTGAATGATGACAATGATGGAGGAAACTACGCAGTTTCAGCTGTCTCGACTTCAACTGGTGTAATTACGCAGTACAACATCTCTGTACAAGCTGATCATCAATCAAAAGTTTACGGCAATCCAGATCCATCACCTCTAACATATCTCGTGACAGAGGGTTCTCTGCAAGGAGAAGATGGCTTTAGTGGTTCACTTACTCGTGATTCAGGTGAGAATGTTGGTTCTTATAGTATAAACCAAGGTTCGTTGATTGCTGGTGGGAACGGTGGTAATAATTACAACCTAGCATTCTCTACTAGCTCTTTGGACATCAATCCAAGACCTATAACTATTACCGCGTATGATCTTGGTAAGGAATGGGGCTCAAGCGATCCTACACTTACAGCACATATTACAAGTGGCACTCTGGCAGAAGGTGATTCTTTGACTGGTACACCAGCTCGTGATACTAGTAAAAACGATATCGGCACAACGAGTATCACACACGGTACGATTGATATTACAGATGGGGAAAGTTCAGCTGGATCTAACTACGATATTACTTTCGTGAAGGGAACATTTACGATTAGCGATACAGTTCCTCCAGTTATTACCGATGGTACAACACCTGGAAATATAACTGCCGAGGCTACAGAAGCTTCTGGCACGATAGTGACATTCGATTTGCCATCTGCTACAGATAATCATGATGCAACCACAACGGTTTCTTGTACTCCAGAGCCAGGTTCAGTCTTTGCTCTTGGAACAACTACTGTAACTTGTTCGGCATCTGATATTTCCGGCAATCATGCCACATCGACCTCGTTTGATGTGACGGTTAGAGACACAACACCTCCAGTTATAACATTACTTGGTAGTAATCCTGTAGTTATAACGGCTGGTAGTATATACAATGATGCTGGCGTAACAGCTATTGATAGTGTAGATGGAGATATCACTTCACACGTAGTAGCTTCTAGTACTGTCAATGCAAATGTTGTCGGAGCTTACAGTGTTGTTTATACCGTAAGTGATGCTGTAGGAAATATTGCAACATCAACGAGACTGATCAGCGTGAATCCGGCTCCGTCTAGCAGTAGTGGAACAATGACGGGTGGTGGTGGAGCAGGTATCCCTTCTGGTGTAGCTGGAGGTGGTGATATGAATGGAGACGGACAAACAGACGCGCAAGACTTTGCTACTCTTATGGCAAATTGGGGAAAGACTGGTCCAAATATTCTCGCTGACCTCAACCATGACGGTCAAGTAGATATATCAGACTTCGTAATATTAATGGCTAACTGGACAAAATAAATATGAAAAAAATATCACTTACAAGTATTATATCGGTAGCTAGTGTATTCCTCTTTGCAATACCAGCTATAGCAGCTACAACAGCATCTTTGTCACCAGCTACTGTTAATATTACAGCAGGAAAAAGTTTCAATGTTACTGTTGCGGTAAATCCTCAAGGAACAAGCAACTATGTAGAAAAATTGGAAGTAGATTATCCAGCTAGTGATTTGGAAGTTACTTCTTTCTCACTTGGAAACAATTGGATAGCTTTGACTCAGTCTGGTTATGATTCCGTTGATAATACAAACGGGATACTCATAAAGAGTGCCGGTTATCCAAAGGGTATTTCAGGCTCTACAATGTTTGGTACTATCACTTTCCGGGCCAAGCAAGCAGGTAGTGGAAGCATAAAGATAGGTAGTAATTCATTGGCATATACGACTTCTAGTCATAGTGCCATTACTGGCAACAGTGCTCAATACACAGTATTGGCTGTTAATAGGCCTGTCGGACCAGCTGTGGGTGGTGCGAATACTGCCGGTCAGGAGACAGTTAATACGTTATCTACATCTACACAGTCTGATCAAACACAGTCATCAAATCTACAAGCAGCAGTTGCTGCCTCCGGAGCCTCATCAGCTAATTACACATGGTTATGGATTTTGATTCTGATCGTGATCGTTGTCGTCATAGTTTGGTACGTATATAAGAAGAGAACACCTCCTGAAGCGTAAAAGTATATTTTATAGATAAGTACAAAAAGGGCCGGCACATGCTGGTCTTTTTTGTTATAATGTTTCTATGCAACGTATAGGACTTTTCTTTCATAGACTTGGTACATTCAATGTTTGGCGCAATGTCGTTAATTTCTGGTCAATAATATTCTTTATCGCAATTATTTACGATTTCTTTAATGACAATATTTTAGCTAATAACCAGATTCTGTTAGGAATATCTGCTATTTATGCGGCCGCTCTCGCGATTTATAGCGCCGAAAAGGAATTTCGTCGTTGGCATAATATGCATGAAGGTGTTCATCCTGGGGAAATGTATGCCATGGTTTGGACAGGTCTGGTTGTATTTATAATAATTGCGGCAGTTGTGACAAGGGTTCCATATCATATGCCAATTGAAGTTAGTGCTTCATATATAGCTGTTCTTACTATTTTGGCTATAACAAGAGAATCAAAGAACTTCTATAAGAGGAGAAATAAAGAGGGGAAATAGTACCCTCAATTTCTTCTGTGTCTAAAAACTTGCGTTTTTATATAGGCTTTGATAGTATGCCTTGAAGCTCTACGGAGCTTGTTTTAAACTATTTTTACTTTACATTTAATATTCTATGGCAAGATCACTTAAGAAAGGACCCTATATCGAAGAGAGACTACTCTCAAAGATTTCTGGCAAAAAGCCTGCAACTGCTGGGGTTATTAAGACTTGGTCACGCCGTTCAGTTATCTCACCAGAAATGCTTGGTTTTACCTTCGGGGTTCACAATGGCCGAGTACATACAGAAGTATTAGTCACCGAGGATATGGTTGGACACCACCTCGGTGAATTTTCACCTACACGTAAATTCGTACGCCATGGAGGTAAGATGCAAAAGGAGATCGAGCTCAAGGCCAAGGAGGCAGAAGTCGCTGCTGCCAAGTCTGCAAAGGAAGCCGCTTCTGCGCCAGCCAAAAAATAAATAATACGACCAATCACTATTCACTATCATGATTACTGCATCTCTCAAAAATGAACGCATCACACCTCGTAAGTTCCGCTTAGTTGCAGACATGATACGTGGTAAGAACATTGCTCAAGCAGAAGCTATTCTTTCAACTGTAGCAAAGAAGGCTAGACACCCTCTCGCAGTTCTTTTGGATTCAGCTGTTGCCAATGCAAAGAACAATTTCAATATTGAAAAGGGTATTTTGATGGTAAAAGAGATCCGTGTTGATCAAGGCCAAGTTCTCAAGCGTTCTATGCCAATGTCAAAGGGTTCAGCTTTTCCTATCAAGAAGCGTATGAGTCATGTTAGTCTTACGCTTGCGCCGATCGAAGCCAAGGCCGACAAGAAGATTGCTGCCGCAAAGCCAGCCAAAGCTGAAGTTAAGCCAGCCAAAGCAGTAAAAGCCGCCGCTAAAGAGGCCAAAAAATAATATGTCACACACCGTACACCCATATTCTCATAGATTAGGAATCATTCGCGATTGGAGAAGTCGTTGGTTTGGTGTCGACAAGAATTACCGTTCAGCTTTGAAGGGAGATATCTTGATTAGAGAATTTTTACATAAAGAACTTAGACCGTTCTACCTGGGAGGCCTAGATATAGAGAGAACACAGAAGGCTATTCGCGTTATCATCAAGACTTCACGTCCAGGTTTGCTCATTGGTAAAGCTGGTGACGGAGTTGTTAAGCTTCGTGCCAAGGTTTTGACACTTTTGAAGCGCAACAAAGTTTCTCTAGGGAACCAAGAGCTCAAGCTCGACATTGAAGAAGTCCGTAACCCAGAGTCCAATTCTGCTATTGCTGGTCTTATGATCGCTGATGCCCTCGAGAAGCGTTTGCCATTCCGCCGTGTCATGAAGCAGACTATAGAGAAAGTTATGGCCAACAAAGACGTTCAAGGTATTCGTATTCGTCTCGGAGGTCGCCTTGGTGGTGCTGATATTGCCCGTTCAGAAGAGCTCAAGAAAGGCCGTATTCCTCTTCAGACACTTCGTGCAGATATCGACTTTGCTCGTGAGAAAGCTCACATGACTTATGGTGATATTGGTATCAAGGTTTGGATTTACAAGGGTGAAATTTTCAATAAAGACACAAAGGAAGCCAAAGAGCGCGCCGCAGCAACAAAATAACCATCAAATATCAGAATTTTTTTCATATAATCTACTACCATGTTATTTCCTAAAAAAGTAAAACATCGCAAGCATTTCACAAAGCGTATGCATCCTGTAAAGGAAGCCAATCACGCCGATACACGTGGTGTTACTTTGGCATTCGGATCTTTTGGTCTTAAGGCTATGAAATATGCTCGTGTTACTTCAAACCAGATTGAGTCAGCTCGTAAAGTTATGACTCGTTATGCTACAAAGTCTGGAAAGATTTGGGTTCGTATTTTCCCAGATATGCCTTTTACCCAGAAGCCAGCCGAAGTAAAAATGGGAAAGGGAAAGGGTGAGCCAGTCGGTTTCGTCGCCGTGGTCAAACCTGGACGTATATTGTTCGAGATTGATGGTATCGAAGCCAAGGTTGCTGAGGAAGCACTTCGCAAGGCTGGAACAAAATTACCAATGAAAACTAAGGTCGTCAGCCGTTAAATTTTATGAAAATGAAAGAAATTACAAATAAGACAGTAGCCGATTTGGCAAAATTGATCACAGAAAAGCGTGAGGCTTTGAGAGTATTTCGTTTTGGTGCAGCAAGTACAAAGGTAAAGAACGTAAAGGCCGGAAGAGTTATCCGCAAAGACATTGCTCAGCTTATGACAGTTTTGAGTGCACAAAAGAAGGCAGGCTCGACAAAATAGCATATTTCAAGTAGTATCACAGACCACACACCTATAGCACCAATCACACACCATCAATAAAAACATGACAGCCACACAAACACAAACAAAGAAAACAACAAGTACACCTGCAGTCAAAACTGCTCTGGTAAAGAGACCACAAACTTTTACTGGTGTTGTTGTTTCTGACAAGATGAAAGACACGACAGTTGTCATGATTGAGAGATACGTCAAGCATGAGAAGTATCATAAGTTCCAAACCAAGCGTACAAAGCTTATGGCACAGGACATCGGTAATACAAAGAAGATTGGTGATAAGGCTACGATCGAAGCTTGCAGACCAATTTCAAAGAATAAAGCTTTCAAAGTCATCGCATAATAACGCCTATACATTAATTAACTACTATGATTCAACCACGCTCAATCGTAAATATCGCCGATAACTCTGGTGCCAAGATTGGTCGTATTTTCAAAGTACTTGGTGCAACCCGCAAGCGTTACGCTGAGATCGGCGATATCGTAGTTTTGTCAGTACAGAAGGCAGAACCACGTAAGTCTGTAAAGAAGAAAGACGTTTTGACAGCTGTTGTTGTTCGCCAGATCAAGCCTACTCGTCGTAAAGATGGTTCTTATATTCGTTTTGATGAGAATGCGGTTGTCATCATTGAGAAGGCAAAGCATGAGCCAATTGCAGGACGTGTCTTCGGACCAATTCCACGTGAGATTCAGGAAATGGGATTCAAGAGTATTGCTTCCAAGGCCGCCGAAATCGTATAACATCGTTCAATTTTCATATTAATTTAAATTACTATCATGCAAGTCAAAAAAGGAGATACAGTCAAAATATTGAATGGTGACGACAAAGGCAAGACAGCCAAGGTTCTTCAAGCTTTCCCAGCCGATAACAAAGTTTTGGTTGAAGGGGTCAATGTCATCAAGCGCCATGAGCGACCACGTCAGCAAGGTCAGAAAGGTCAAGTTGTCGAGCGACCAATGCCTATCGATGTTTCTAACGTAAAGAAAGCATAATACAAACGCGAATTTTTCATAAATATAATACTATGGCCCACAAAACAGTTTACGAATTGAATAAAGAATCTTACAAAGCTTTGAAAGAGAAGCTTGGTTTGAAAAATCCTATGCAAGCACCTCGCTTGACCAAGATTGTTGTTGGTAATGGTTTCGGTTCAGTTAAGGACAAGAAAAAGATTGAACTTATTGCAAACCGCCTCGCCAAGATCACTGGTCAAAAGCCGGCTGTGAAGTTGACCAAGAAGGCTATTGCTACTTTCAAGACTCGCCAAGGAGATCCAGTGGCTTACCAGATCACTCTCCGTGGTACACGCATGTTTGATTTCCTAGACCGCTTGATAAACGTCGCCCTTCCTCGCACAAAAGACTTCCGTGGACTTTCTCGTACAGCAGTGGACAATATGGGTAATTATACTATCGGTATTAAGGAGCATACTATTTTTGCTGAGACTTCTGATGAGGATCTCAAGGATGTTTTTGGTCTAGGTATTACTCTTGTTACTACTTCAAGTGATAAAAACGCAACATTGGCTTTTCTAGAATATCTTGGTTTGCCTTTGAAGAGAGTTGAAGAAGGGAAGAAGTAAATCTACCTAATAAATTTTAAAAAGCCGGTGAGAGCCGGTTTTTTGTTACCATGTTGTGTGGTATTATTGAACTAATATGAAAAATACAAAAAGATATGCATGGATTCTCTGCATTACATTATTTGTTATTGATCTTGCTGTTATAATATTTGGTTTTGTTTCAGCTAGCTATTCGCATGATGGTGAGGCAATAGGTTTCTTCCTACTATTTACACAACTTCCTGCTGTGCCAGTTATGGGTTTGTTGTCGCTAGTATCATACAGATTAGGGTTTGGAGTCATCCCTGAGTTAATAGGAATAACCATCTCGGGCCTTATTTCATGGTCAGTAATAGGCGCATATGTTGGTGCGTTTGTCGGATGGGTTGTCGATATGGTTAATCCGGGAATCGATACGAAGAGAAAGTGGTTTATTGGACCAATACTCATTGTTACACCAATCGTGATATTTCTGATTGCTAAATCCGTGTACTCCTATTCCGTACAAAAGATAGTTAAACAAAATGACAGTAACGACACGTTATATAGTCAAGCAATTAGTAGTTTAGATACTTCATTTTGTAACCAGATATCAACTCCTGAACAATCTAATGTTTGTAGTGCAGAGGTTTTATCTATAAAAAATAATGACGTATCATACTGCGATAGGATTACGGCAAAACCTCTTAGAGCCTATCAAAGTAGTTGTTATGAGGCATATGTAAAGTCAAAAAATGACTCAAGTATTTGTTACAGACTTGGATCATTGGGTTATGGAGATATGATATATTCTTGTACGCAGTGGACTACGCCACCCAAAGATAATAATCAATATATTATCGGAAAAATCTCAGCTTCAAATGTTTCCACAACAGATTGGCAGACCTATGATGGTACAAATTTCACTGTTAAATATCCACCAAACTTTCAAGTTAACAAACAGGATGTTAATAGTGTTGGTAATCAAGGTCAGACTGTTAGCTTTACTCTTCCTCCCTCAATTTCTGTAACTGGCATGGCTGGTAATAACAAAAGTGTCGATCTACTTAATGGAGATTCAGATCGTCTCGGAGTGTATACAATTACCAAATCATCAAATACATTAAAGTCATATATAGATAGCCTGGGCGGTTTTGTAGGTTCGACTGTACAACAACCGGTGTTAAAAATTGATGGGGCTAGTGCAACAGTAGTAACTATGCAGGGAATGACGAGGACTGTTCACGTTGTCTTCCAGAAAGGGACTACTATATACGATATTATTGGTGGCGGATCAGACCTCGATTTTTACTATGGAGCTTTATTTGCAAGTTTCCTTCAAAGTTTTAAGTCGATATAAAAGCTATGGGGCGAGCATGTATTGAGGTTGACACGCCCCCACCTATCTGCTAGTATCTTGATACCTTAGTTTTTAAGGTTATGAACGACGAAGTGATTGGAAGCACAACCCGAAAGGGTATAGCTAACCAATCCCCTTTGTTTTAATAAAAAGTCCCGCGAAGCGAACGCGAAGCAATACAAAATGGCAAAAACATCAGTTATCGCAAGATCCCAAAAGACACCGAAATTCAAGTCGCGTGTTGTTCGACGTTGTTTCCGTTGTGGAAGAAAGCGCGGTTATATGAGAGATTTTGACCTTTGTCGTATTTGTTTCCGTGAGTTCGCAAACGAAGGAGCAATTCCAGGTATTAAGAAGTCATCTTGGTAATATTTCAATACACATTAAATTTTTATGGTAACAGACCCTATTTCAGACTTAATAATTCGTCTCAAGAACGCCAGCAATGCCGGCAAAGCTTCTGTTCTCGTAACTGGATCAAAGTTCACAGAGAATGTAGCACACGCCCTCAAGAAATCTGGTTATATTTCAAAGGTAGAGAAGAGAAAAGGAGCTCCACTTAGTGAAGGACTCGAACTTGGCCTTGTTTATTTTGATAAAGAACCACGCATCCACGATGTTGAACGTATTTCAAAGCCATCACGCCGTATTTACCTCAAAGCTGCTGATATCAGAACTTTCAGAAGTGGATTTGGAAATAGTTTCTTGTCTACACCACGCGGTGTGTTGGTAGATGCAGAAGCTAGAAAATTAAAGGTCGGCGGAGAACTTTTGTTCAGAGTTTGGTAGTTTGCGAAAAAATACAGAATTTTCATTTAATACAAAAACATGTCAAGAATTGCAAAAAAACCAATAACTATTCCCGCCAAGACTGAGGCTTCTTTTGCTAAGGGCGTTTTCACAGTAAAAGGCCCTCTCGGAACTCTTACAAAGAATTTTCGTGATGAGATCGGTTTTGCCATAGAAAATGGCACTATCACTCTTACTTTGGTTAGCGATAACCTCCAAGCACGTGCTCTTTGGGGTACATACGCTTCTCATATAAAGAATATGCTCGCTGGCGTAAACAAAGCTTACGAGAAGAAATTGGTTGTTGAAGGTATTGGTTATAAAGCAGATGTAAAGGGCAAGGATCTTGTCCTCGCTGTTGGTTTTTCACATCCAGTAGTTGTCCCAATTCCAGAAGGCCTCAAGGTTACTGTTGAAAAGACAACTATTACTGTTTCTGGTATTGATTGTGAAGTCGTTGGCCAGTTTGCTGCAGTCGTACGATCACAGAAGAAGCCAGAACCATACCTTGGAAAGGGTATTCATTTTATTGATGAAGTTATTCGCAGAAAGCAGGGAAAGAAGGCCGCATAAAGTAAACGAGATATACGCGCAATTATACAAATACCATGAACATACTACAGAAAAAATCAGAAATCTTCGCAAGACGCAAAGCTCGTATACGTGTAAAGATTTTTGGTACAGCCGAGAGACCACGTCTTACTATTTTCAAGTCTCACAGATATTTGTATGCGCAGATTATCGATGATACAAAGGGTCATACACTCGTTTCTTGTGATTCAAAGAAGGCCGGTTCAAAGAAGCCTGTCGAGAAAGCCAAGGATGTCGGTTTGGAGATCGCCAAGAAAGCAAAAGAGGCAAAGATTACCACTGTCGTCTTTGATCGTAATGGATATCTTTACGCCGGAAAGATCAAAGTTATTGCTGATGCGGCTCGCGAAGGAGGACTTAAATTTTAATCTACAGAATTTTTAATAAAACATATGTCTGATCAAGAAACAAAAATCAATAACGAAACAACAAGTGCTCCAGCTCCAGTTGTTTCTGCTACTCCAGTTGCCGTGGCAGGCGCCTCAACTGCCACAGTTGCCGGCGCCTCAACTGCCGCCGTTTCAACTTCCAAAATGACTCCAGGAAGAAGGATGCGTGATTCTGCTCGTGCAGGCGCTCATGGTGGTGCTCCAGGCGCTATGGGAGCTCCTGGTGCTTCTAGAGGCGCTACAGGTAACCGTTCTGGTAGTAGATCTGGTGGTCGTGGTGGCAATCGTGGTGGTGAAAACCGCGAAAGAGTTAAGCCAGAATTTGATTCAAAGATCATCGATATTCGTCGCGTTACTCGCGTTACTTCTGGTGGTCGCCGTATGAACTTCAGTGTCGCAGTTGTTGCGGGTGACAAGAAGGGTCGCGTTGGTGTTGGTGTAGGAAAGGGTATCGATACTGCACTCGCCGTAGAGAAGGCTACACGTGAAGCCAAGAAGCACCTCATCAAAGTTCCACTTTCAGCTCAGATGACTATTCCTCATGCTGTTGAAGCAAAATATTCTAGTGCTTCCATCATGATTTTCCCAGCTCGTGGACGTGGAGTTGTTGCAGGTAGTTCGGCTCGTTCTGTTATTGAGCTTGCTGGTATCAAGGATGTCTGTGCCAAGATTATGTCTGGTAGTAAGAATCACCTCAACATTGCTCGCGTCGCGATCAAGGCTCTTACAAAGTTGAGTAAAATTTCTCGCGAAGAGCTTATGACAGGCAAGAAAAAATAATTTTCATAATATACTTATATGCAAAGCAATCAATTAAAAAGAATACACCCAAACATGAAGCGCATGATTGTCGCTCGTGGTGGAAAGCGCGGTAAGACTGCTGGTCGTGGAGGTAAAGGCCAAAGTGCTCGTGCCGGTAACAAGCGCCGTCCAGAATGGAGAGACATCATCAAGAAACTTCCAAAGTTGCGCGGTCGTGGTGTTAATTCCCACAAATCTATCCAGTATCCTCGCTCAATCGTGAATGTTGGTTCTATAGAGGAAGTTTTCAATGCAGGTGATGCAATTACTCCAGAAATTCTTATTGCAAAATTCCTAGTCTCAAAGAGATCTGGTGTTATTCCAGAAGTTAAACTTCTTGGTGGTGGTGAAATCACAAAGGCTATCAACGTCTCTGGCTGTAGAGTGTCAGAATCTGCTAGAATAAAGATAGAGAAGGCCGGTGGCAAGATTGTTACTCGTGAAGACCGTGCAACTCCACAGAGTTTGATTCCAGCAAAACCAGCTAAGGTTAAAGCACCCAAAGCTGAAAAGCCAGCTGTTGAAGTAAAGGTAGTAAAAAAGGCGAAAAAATAAATGAATACATTTTTAGCTAAAGTAGTTACAGTTTTCAAAGACCCAACGCTTCGAAAGCGAATTATCTTTACTATAGGAGCTTTGGTTGTTTTTCGTTTACTTGCTACGATCCCAATTCCTTCTGTTGATGCCAAAAATCTTGCTACACTGATGAACTCCAGTCAGTTTTTCGGTTTTCTTAATATATTTTCTGGCGGAGGTTTGTCTAATCTTTCTATTGTTATGCTTGGTGTTGGACCATTCATCACGGCGTCTATTATCATTCAGCTTTTGACAATGATCTTTCCAAAGTGGAAGGCTCTTATGCATGATGAAGG
>CAIVGA010000035.1 GCA_903905325.1 uncultured bacterium | reverse complement strand
TTCAATTTTTGTCTGTGACCACGTTTTATGTTTTCAGACAGGTTGTCCACATAATACTTCGACTGTGAGAAAGCAATAGATAACATGAATTTACCTTGTGGCGTGGAATCGAACCAGAATGTAGGAAACTTCAGGTCTGCAATGACACCAGTATCAACAAGATATATCACTTTACCTCCATCCACAGAGTTACGAGCGAGTCTGTCAGGATGCCAAGCTAATATACCGGAAGCTTCACCCTTTTCTATACGCCCCAACATCTCTGCAAATACTGGTCTGCCAGGAGTTTTGGCAGTTTGTTTCTCGATGAAAACATCGACGACATCGAGCTGTTCTTTTCTAGCAAGCTCGCGTAGTTCAGAAAGCTGGTCGGCAAGGCTTCTGACCTGTCGATCTTCTGTGTCGGTAGATTTTCTGGTGTAAATAAAATATTTCTTGTCGCTCATAGATATATTTTACCAAGAAAATCAGAAGTCAAGAATATTTACAATAATTTTCTTTTGTATCACACTGAAATTTCTAGAGAAGCGACCGACTTTTGCTTCTCTTCACAAGCTTTTGTTCGCGTCCAGCGGATGTCGGTACGGCGGAGCACCCCACGGTCGCCCTAGGCGACGGTGGACTGGTGCGAGAGCCGTGCGGACGGATGCTGTGGCGCGTCACATACTCACTCAGAAGAGAAAGTGGGTCGCTTCGAATGATGTGATTGCTTTTGTGATGGATATCAACATCGTTGGAGGTGAGAAACCATCTGGTCCGCGACCGCACCCTTGCATACGCACCGCGTCCACCTTTTGCCTTCGTCCCCGAAATCTACCAAAACGCCAAGCAAAATGCGGGCAGGGCGACAGGAGGGGTCTGGGGAGGAATGTCGCCCTGCCCTCAATCTGTGGTTTGCGACGACACGATTCCGCTTACGGAAACCGACTTCAGTTTTTTGCGGAGAGAGCGGGATTCGAACCCGCGGAGCCAATTAAGGCTCGGCAGTTTAGTAAACTGCTGATTTAAACCACTCATCCATCTCTCCATTTTTGCGTACAATAAATCATACACACTAGATATGGGCAATTTTCTAAATTAATAGCCCCCCAAGAGTATACACTAACTCATCATCACTCGACCACCTTCAAAGTTACATCAAATCTTGCTCCTTTGTCTAGGCCATCGGAACTCACACCTATCTCCCCTTTGTGACGTCTGATTATCGCTTTTGACAAAAAGAGGCTAATTCCAAAACCTTCCGTATCCATTCGTCTTGAACTTTCTGACCGGAAAAACTTTGTGAAGATAAGAGGTAATTCCTCAGGAGAAATACCAATGCCATCATCAATCACACTTATGACGGCGTTAGGTCCACACTTTTCAACGATAACTTTGACATTTTTACCAGGCGAAGAATATGTGCGGGCATTTTCCAATAGAGATTGAAGTACGAACTCAATACGTTGTTTGTCTATTTTACATTTAATATCGTCAACCGGTGTTTGCACTGAGAAAAATATATTCTTTTCATGAAAAAGATTCTTGAACGGCTCTGCGGTAGCACGTACAAGGTCACACAAAGACATAACTTCGAATGAATAAGAAGCAACGGCTGACCTATCATTATCAGCAACTTCTATCAAAGAATTGGTCAGCTTAATAAGTTTGTTATTCGATTGATTGATATTGGTCAAACCTTCTTTTTTGAAAGAATCTGTCTCGTTGGCCAATAGAGTTTCACACAACCATTTCACCTGTGTGAGCGGTGTACGATACTTGTGAGCAATAATAGTAATAAACTCATTTTTCAAATCTTCGTTTTTATGAGAATTTCTCCAGAAAAAAATAGACATGTTTAGTGCGCGCACAACTCTTGCAAAGTTTCGATGATTTGTCCTATCGTGACATCGGCCTTCAATAAATATTTTGTTGGAATTACAGGATGAGATTTACCAAAACGTTCTCCTTTACCGAAATTTGAAAGAATAATTGTTGGAATGTTTTTAAGCTTTGGGTTGTGTGAAATTTTTTCCAGTACGTCATACCCATTCATGTCACCAGGTAAATAAAGGTCAACCATAATCACATCAGGAGTAAAATCATCCAAAATAGAGATAGCTTCTGCACCTGTTACTGCTAATTTAAGGTCAAAACCCTGTACAGCAATAGCTTCTCCTAGGATTTTTCCCAGAAGTGCGTCGTCCTCAACCCACAAAACTTTTTTTCTTAAAGAAGTTTCCATGACGGTATTATAGCAAGAAAATGACTCTGCGGAACCGGAGGGATTCGAACCCTCGAGGCCCGTTAAGGCCTGCCTCTTTAGCAAAGAGGTATGTTAGACCACTCCACCACGGTTCCAGTTCCGACATTCTTGCACGATTTTGCGTTTTTTACAAAGAAAATCGACTGTGTCAACTCTCGCGAATACATTCATCATAGTTTACAATTACCACATGCCAACAGACCGCCACACCAATCACACGAACCGCTCGCGTATTTCTATGGAAGACGCCATCGTCGATCATTTTCGCCTAACTCCGATTCAGAAGATTGCACTCAAGAAACTTGGGATCACTACTATTCGCGATATGCTCTATCACTTCCCTGTGCGATATGGTGATACAGCAGAATCGAGGAATATCGAGACTTTAAGCAAAGGTGACACAGCAGTAATCTTTGGGAAAATTACCGGACTAAAAGCTAGCAAA
The DNA here is from genome assembly GCA_903905325.1 of uncultured bacterium. Lineage (GTDB taxonomy): Bacteria > Patescibacteriota > Minisyncoccia > Phycocordibacterales > PALSA-1337 > C7867-002. The sequence continues at coordinate 20,506 of CAIVGA010000035.1, read as the reverse complement.
GGTTTCAAAAGTCATATAACTATGGCTGATGGTTACGTCGAAGACGAAACTGGACGCATACATTGTGTTTGGTTCAACCAGCCATACTTGGCCAAAATGACTCCAGAAGGAGCCACAGTAAGAGTTGAAGGAAAAATTTCTCAACGTAGAAAAAAAGGCAATGCTTTGAATGAGGACAAGAATGAGTCTGGCGGCGAGCTTTATTTCTCTAATCCAAAAATTGAGGTCGTAGACAGATTACCGACTGGCACTAGCGATTCTCTTTTCAATGCAGATCAAGAAGCCCATACACTTTATCCTGTATATTCTGAATCTCGAGGTATCACTTCACTTTGGATGTATCATGCTATCCAAAAAATATTCAAGAGTGGTCTGTTTGAAGAAATTCCTGATCCATTACCACCTCATATTTTGGCCAAATATAATTTACCGACGACCAAGACCGCCATCATCTGGATCCACACACCACTCAAACAGGAAGATGCTTTGGCGGCACGAAAAAGATTTTCTTTTGAAGAAATATTCTCTATACAAGTCGGCCGCCAACAGACACGCAAAATATATGAGAAACACCCAGCTTTTTTGATCGAGCCTCCGATGAATCATGTTCAAGAATTTATAAAACGTTTTCCATTCCAAGCTACTGTCGCACAAAATCGTGCGATCGAAACTATTCTAGAAGACATGCGAGGTGAACGACCAATGTCTCGCTTACTCGAAGGCGATGTAGGCTCTGGAAAGACCGCTGTTGCCGCAGCTACTGCTTATGCTGTCATCACATCACGACCATCCACCACAGACAAAAATGGCGTCGTTGGTCGGCAATCTTTTGGTCATCTACAGATTGCTTATATGTGTCCAACGGAAATATTAGCCACACAACATTTCGAATCTTTCATTGGCTTCTTTTCATATATGCCGATCCGCATCGGACTTATCACAGGATCTGGATGTCGAGTTTTTCCATCAAAAGTAAATCCAAAAGGTTGGACTGATATTTCTCGTGCCCAACTTCTCAAATGGGTTGAAGGTGGTGAAGTCGCAGTACTTATTGGTACACACGCACTCATCCAGAAATCGGTACAATTTAAACATTTAGCTTATGTAATCATCGATGAGCAACATCGTTTTGGTACGGCGCAAAGAGCAGAGTTAGTGAAGAAAAATTTGGGCACACATGGCGGTCCGGCGAGTGGTAAAAATAGCGTCATGACAAATTCTCTTGCACCTCATTTACTCTCAATGACCGCCACCCCTATTCCACGAACGCTCGCACTTACTCTTTATGGTGACCTTGACCTTACTTTACTCGACGAATTACCAGCTGGACGTAAACCTATCATCACAGAAATTATAAAACCAAGTGATCGTGCCGAGGTTTATGAAAAAGTCCGCGCAGAACTTATGTCTGGTCGCCAAGCCTTTATCATATGTCCACGTATCGACGAACCAGATCCAGAAAAAGAATCTGCGCTCATAGCAAAATCAGTAAAAGAAGAAGCCAAACGTCTCAAGAAAAGCGTATTTCCAGAATATGAAATAGGTGTGCTGCATAGTCGTATGAGTTCAGATGAAAAGGACAAAGTTATGTTGGATTTCAAGCAAAAGAAAATTCATATTCTTTGCGCCACTTCCGTTGTTGAAGTCGGAGTAAATATTCCAAATGCCACAGTCATTCTCATTGAAGGTGCAGAACGTTTTGGTTTGGCACAGCTTCACCAGCTACGTGGTCGCGTCATAAGAAGTAATCACCAGGCTTACTGTTATATATTCACAGATTCTACTTCAGAAAAATCTATCACTCGTCTACGTGCACTTGTCACAGCGAAGAACGGTTTTGAGCTAGCAGAAATCGATCTTTCTCAGCGCGGTGGTGGCGGACTTTATGGAATTCGACAATGGGGAGTTTCTGATGTCGCCATGGAAGCCTTACAAAATATCAAAATGGTCGAAGCTGCGCGTACAGAGGCCATACGTATAGTTGTCGAGGATGAAACACTGTCAAAATATCCAGAACTCAAGCGTGAAGTTGAAGCGCACAAAAAAGAAGTGCACTTTGAGTAAAGCGCACCCCTTTTTCTAAATTTTACCTAAAAATTTTCTTACAACGTGACTGCTATGGCGTAACTACAACATTACTAACGTGCCATCTATTTGTCGGCTGCCAACTCATTATTTGTATTTGGAACTGCGAATAAGGAATTCTAAAGCCAGACGCAAGTGTTTGGGGCTGATTATTGATAGAAAGCTGAACGTATCCATTTATATCAATAGTCATATGTACATGATAAGTAACTCCAGCCTGGAAAGCGATAGAATTTAGGCGAGTAGTAACAGCCGTCTGATTTTGTCCGCCTTTTTGAACAATATCAAAACCATCAGATGAACCGTAATCGCCAGTGTTGCTGTAATCAAAACGCATATCCGTCATTTGGCTTGGATATACGTCTGTAGACAATCCGGTTGGTATTAAGAAGAAATCCAGACTGCCATCATTAGCTGAACGAGACTCGAGAGAGACATCGTAATCAATTGTGGTTGGTAGAGAATGCACAGCAACAGAGCGAGCAGGTTGTCCTTGTAAAAGAACATCATTACCGTTTACGATAGCCGAACTACCTTTTGAAGATGGCCAATCAGAATCTTTATAGAATGGAAGAATTGACCAGCCGTTTACGACAGACGGGGTTTGAGTAACGGAGGTTTGAGGAAAATATGTTGGAATAATAGGATATGTTGGATTACAAGTATAACCAGGAGGACAAACTGAAGTCACTGGCGGCTGATTTAATGGTGTACAAGTAAAACCTGCTGGGCATGTTGATGGTGGGCGATGATAACCACTATAACCGTAATTAAATCCGGCATTATTAGCAGTGACGTTGGAAGTGTACTGAGAAGTGTTATTGGCAGAAATTCCTAATGTGGCCGAGCATCCATACAAAGTATTAAGTTCTGCGCGAGTAGCGGGGCCAACATAACCAGTCCCATATGATAGACCGCTTGGGGTCAAAACTTGTGTAGCATACTTTTGTTGAAAACCAGAAACAGCAGAAGCTACATTGTCATTAAAAGTTGTGATGGGTGTACCAGAAGTCCAGAAGCCTTCACTTGTCAGAGCTGCAGCCAAAGCACTAGCATCTTGAGTGGATATACCTCTTCCAACACCGAGATTAGTTGTAAATGTGTAACAAAAACCAGTTGAGGTTGTTTGTGCTTGAGCTGATTTTGCAGTCAAAGAAACCACTGAAATAACCACCAGCATAGCCACAAACGATATGATATATTTTTTCATATTTAATTTTAACAAAAATTATTAATAGTTCATCTAATAAGATACCCTATCAGTATAGCACCAAGCTATATAATTACAAACGCTTGTCCGCCCTCTAGGGTTATTACAATTTTGACTTAGTGCGCGCGGAGGGACTTGAACCCCCGACCGATCGAGTATAAGTCGACTGCTCTACCAACTGAGCTACGCGCGCATGCGTATGTATTTCAATCCAGATTTAACAAATAAATACAATTCTTTATCAAGATACAAGACACTACATGTTCCATGTCCAAACCCTGACCTATATGTTATATCACAAAATCGTGTGTTTTTGATATAGGGCTTACGAAATTGAGAGAGCGGTATCTTTAGGTATAAAGACCAAAACTTTGTTTCTTTTTGTATATCCATATCCTTATAAAGATGCAAAACTACACGTAATTTTGAAGTATCAACACCAAAAAGGTCCAGCCACTTTAAAAAGAATCTCAAAACATCAGGGTCCGTATTAGTCACAGCAACAGTACAAGAAGCTGTCTTTGTACCTTCACCCCAATATAAATATAAACCAGCAATCTGCTCTTCATTATCTTTCTTCGCTTTCATTGTATTTCGAAACCGTTCAATCCTTTGCGGATTTTTCCCACGCAATAAATCTATTTGAGATTTAGACAATGGAAATTCTTTTAGCCATAGACTAAGTGTTGATTTGCTGACAGAGACAGAATTCTTAATTTGACTGTAGCTATGACCTAGTTTTCTTAATTTTAGGGCTTTTTGTTTTTCAATCTCTTTTGAAATCATGAACGTATGATAACAAAGTCTAAATAATAAAAAAGCCCCACACAGGCGACCTTGTGTGAAGCAGTCAGTTCGCAACCCATTCAGTTTACGACCCAATCAATAAATAATCGGACCATACAATTTTCGAGTCGGACGTGGAAGAGCATTGAAATGTGGAGCATACAAAGGTTTAGGTCGAAGTCGTTCAACCAACTCCTCTCGCACCTCCATCATGTGTCTATCCAAACCAACGTTTGTTTCTGCGGCAACAAAGAGCATTACAGCAAAGTCTGGTTTTAAGCCAAGACGCTCCCTTGCTTTCCATACATCTTTGTCACACGTAGGAACAAAACCAGTTACTGCATTTGCGACTGCAAACAGCGGATGTGTGAACGGTGTAGGTTCCTCGTTGACAAAATCGACTTTCAAAACCAAGTTGAGATCGCCGACTTGCCCAACAAGACACAACCAGTTCGTAGCTACCAAATCATGGCAACACTGAAAGAAATACCGAATTGTCATTTTTGACCTCCTAACAAGAAAGCCTACTCTCTGCACAGAAAAAGTCAATCAAAAATCGACCTCTCCTCTTTCCTTTTCTACAATCTTTCTTTTTACAACCTTTCCTTCTTCAATGACACCCCCTGTGCCACCAATATGGCCTCATATTCTTCCCTCTCAACAGTTTCGACTTCGACTAAGCGCTTTGCAACCGCTTCAAAGACTTTTTTGTTTTCTTTGAGAACTTTGTCGGCACGCTCACGAGCTTCGGTCATGATACGAGTAACTTCACTGTCGATAATACCAGCGACTTCTTCGGAATATTCTTTGTCAGCGACACCCATTCCAAAGAGAACTTTTCCTTGAGCGCTTTCTAGAGCGACTGGACCGATCTTTTCTGACATACCATATCTTGTGACCATGTCGCGTGCCAGAGCAGTAGAAACTTGGAGATCATTGGAAGCGCCAGTTGTGAAATCACCGAATACCATGCGCTCCGCTACATAACCTCCAAGTGAAACAGCAATATCATCTAGAAATTCTTTGCGGGACTGTAGCTTGCGCTCTTCTGTTGGCAACTTGAGTGTGTAACCAGCAGCACGTCCACGTGAAATAATAGAAATTTTGTGGACAGGATCGGCGTAGGACAAAATTGACGAAACAATAGCGTGACCAGCTTCGTGATATGCAGTTATTTCCTTTTCTTTTACAGAAAGAATATGACTACGACGTTCTGGGCCGAGCATAACTTTTTCAATAGAACGAATAAGATCAAACTGACCAATGGTTGTTCGATTCTCACGAGCAGCGAGAATGGCCGCTTCGTTCATAAGAGAAGCGAGATCAGCACCAGAGAAACCTGGAGTACGTTCTGCGACAACATTTATATTTACATCTTCTGCAAGCTGTTTCTTGGCACAATGAATTTTGAGAATATCAAATCTATCAGCACGGTCAGGAAGATCGATGACCACTCTACGATCGAAACGACCTGGTCTAAGGAGTGCCGGATCAAGAACATCTGGTCTGTTCGTTGCAGCCATAACAATAACTTTTTCATTTGGCTCAAAACCATCCATCTCGACGAGAATCTGATTCAAAGTTTGTTCACGTTCATCATTGCCACCACCCATACCAGAACCACGAGCACGACCCACAGCGTCTATCTCATCTACGAAAACAATTGCTGGAGCAGCCTCCTTGGCAAGTTTGAAAAGATCACGCACGCGAGATGCTCCAACCCCAACGAACATTTCTACAAATTCAGATCCTGATATAGAGAAGAAGGCAACGTTGGCTTCACCGGCAACCGCACGTGCAAGCAAAGTCTTTCCTGTTCCAGGTGCACCCATCAAAAGAACACCTTTTGGAATTTCTGCACCGATTTCTATAAACTTTTTTGGATTTTTCAGAAAATCAACAATCTCCATGAGTTCTTGTTTGGCCTCCTTGGCACCAGCGACATCTTTGAAAGTAACTTTTTGTTTTGGATCATTCGGCATTGTGATACGAGCCTTGGACTGACCAAAAGAAAGTGCTTGAATGCCAGCACCTTTCATCTGTCTCGTCATAAGCCAAATAAAGAAAGCGAGAAAAACTATTGGCGCAAGAAATGGGAGTAGCTGTTCAATCCAATACCAGAATCCACTCGGTCCTTCTACAGTAATAGTTGTTGATGCTATGCGTGTCTGTGTAACTCCAAGTCTTCCGAGACTTTCAGTAAGTGAAGAGTCAGCTTCTTTCGTAGAAATTTTTGTTGTCTTGTCCGCATAAACAGCCGTAACTTGGTCGCCAGATATATTCAAAGATGAAATTTTTCCATTCTGAACATCTGTGGCAACAGTAGAGAGTGGAACAGTGTTTGCGTTTTCGTTTTGTGAAGATATTCCGGAATATATGGCACTGATTATCAAAAATACAATAAATAAAATGACAGCCATTTGGAAAAAGCTCATATTTGGTGGAATGAGATTAAAACCGGGTTTTTTGTTGTCTTTATTGGGTTTTTTACTTGGTTTATTGGCCATAATGGATATATTTTGGTGTGGTGATTATACAGCAAATCGGCTCAATAGCATGCTTGACAATGGGCTATCAAATGTGCTATACATATAGACAGATCCTAGGTGTTAGAGGATAAACATTGGGCCAAAAGCTCATAAAAAACGGTCACAAAGCTGAATAAGCTAAAGTGGCTATCACCTCTTGAAAGGAGTTCTCTGTCATTATGCAAACAAAATTAAGTGTTTGGTGGACCCTCGCGATTGTGATAATCGTGGGTGGTGTCTTGTTGTTCGGAAAGGAGCCACTGGAACGTGCGTGGAAAAACTTTGGGAGCAATTCCAATGACGCCACTGCCAAGCAACTTGCTGTTATCCAACAGCAGTTGTCCGCCTTGCAAGTTGCAGGGCAACAGCCGGCACCACAAGCCAAAGCAGTTGAAGCGAACGCGTATGCCCAAGGCTATACGGCCGCGGCACTCGCAACACAGCGAGCGATCGACGATGCCAACCAGCGGGCGGCAACAAAGCCACCTGTGGAGACCGTGTTCGCAGCACCGCCGATTACGCAACAGTATGATGACCACGACGCGCCGCCACCGTTCCCAGAGGAACGCGCTTCGGCAGGTTACCAAGATCAAAATGGTAATCAAAACTGGAAACAGAATGCTGAGTTCACTGGAACAGTGCAAGTTGGTGGGACACGTCGTCCCCCATGCATCGGCTGTGGTATTGGCAAAGTTGTCGGAGTTGCACTTGAGGTTCCAAAGCTTGCAGTTGGCGTTGCATTTGGAATTGTCAACGGCATATTGGGTTGCTCCAGCTGTAGCGACTCCGCTGACGTAAATATCAATGTCGCTGACCGCGGCGTCGATGTCTACATTGCCAACGATGGATACAGCCATGATTGGTATCAAGCCAATGGGTTTGTATTCACATGGGTCGAGTATGTTGACGGGGGTGGATATCATCACCGTGAACGACGCTGGTGCAAACCTTTCGAAGGCGGGCACCGTTGGCACGACAATCGCTTCGGTGCTGAATGGCGCGACGACCACATTGGTGGTGCGCGTGGTAATCGCCCCGATGGCAATCACAACTTGGGTGAACAGCCACGAAACCGTGGCCCCTGGTCGAGTAACGCACAGGCGTTTCAAAACGGTGACTGCGGGCCATACCACTATCCGCAAAACACCGCACTTCCACCAGACAACCGTCGCGATCCGCGACGAGTTGCACACTAAATCAAAACGCTTGCTAGTACCTCACGGGAACGCAAGCGTTTTTTCTTTGTTAAAAAATTTCCACAACATCGTCTCTACAATTTATATAAATAAAAGCTGGCGATTCCCCTTTGGAAGAAACGCTAGTAAACTTTCAGAAACAAATAACATCCTTCCTGGGATAGCGCCCGTGGTTTCCTGATTATTAAAAATAAGCACAGCTCCGTAGAGGTGTGCTTATATGTTTTCGTGTAAACTGCCTTAACTCTAGTGATGCGTGGCGTGGTGCCTCATTTTTTCGATTCTAGAAACGATCTCCTTGATCGTCTCGTGTTTGATCGCATCCCACCGATCCGGAGGAATGATTTCACATCGATTACCGATGATTTTTTTAATGATATGATTATGGTCGATCACACCAGACATAGCAAAGACTGTACCCTTGAACGTTTTATCGTCGCGAATCATCTCCGCCAACGGCGCCGTATCGGGATATATGGTGCTGTGCTTATGCAAATTTCCATCAAGAGCAATGAATGCCAAACGCGATGCACATGAACGATACATAAGTTTTGCATCAGCGTGTTCACCTGCAAACAGGTATGGAATATCATTTCCCCTGAGTAACTCAGTTATCAAACTGGTGGTTATAGCGTGATCTTCAATAATAAGAACTGGATAGCTGTGCATTTTTCCTTTCATTGCCATAAAATGGCTAATTAACGATGATTTATTTGCGTTCTTTTGAATCTAAAAATAGACTTACATATTTAATAGAGTTTGTCAATGTCCGACCAACCAAAATCAGGTTAGAACCTCCTCACGGCTCAAAATATAGCTCTTTTGCCACAACAACCAAAAAACCCTGAAAATATCAAGGTTGTGGAGATTAATGAACGAAGTTTTATCCTTTTTTATATAGAATAAAGTTTACACCTCGCTGATTACCTCAAACCCACTAAAGCTCCCTGTTATCGCTAGACCAATTATAGTATCAGCCAAGCCCTGAGCCTTTATCTTCTTAGCCGTTTCATTTAAAGTAGCACCAGAACCAAGAGCATCGTCTATAAGCAAAATGGTCTTAAATTTTCTCGATTCATCTAGAACAATCGTGGACTTCGCGTTCTCTATGCGATCTTCTAATTTTGTAAGAGTTTTTTGTGGCACAGATATTTCCTTTTTTACCTTTACCAATGAAATAGTTGGTATGGAGATATTGAGTTGTCTTTCGATCTCCTTCATCAATTGCAATTCCCTTTTTACGGTAGGAGGAATAAAACCGACTGCATCTACGGACAATTTTTTAATAAGGCTTTCAATACGAGGCTTAATTTCCATTATCAATTCTCCGATGAGAGTTTTATTTTGACTTTGCTTGGCATATAGCAAAATCTGGCCGATTTTTGTCTTGCCAAATCTCTCTATACTATAGAAATCAAGATAGAATACTTTATCCAAGAAGACTTCTTTGAATGTGTGTTTAATTTTATATTTTCCGTCAATAAGTCCGTCTTTTTTATACTTGTCAAACTTCTTATATGAGGCAACGTAATCTACTGCAGTTTTTTTGGGATCTTCCTTTCTTTTTTCACACCATTCTATAAATCCAGTAGTGCCAGACTTTCTTTCACCGCTAGGAGATATGAGTAGAAAATTTTCGTTGATGATTTTTGTATCTTTTGTAGCCAACTTGATTTGTTCTGTCTTATTTACGTTTTCTGAAAGAGCATAAAAAACTGTCGGCGATTGACCCATCTTATATATAATATTTTGGTCCATCAATTTCTTTATCTGTCTATGGGTAGCGGCACGATTTATACCAAGATAGTGAGACAACTCAGAAGGAGTAGCCTGCCCTTTTGATTTTATATATGAAAGTATTTTGTCTTCTGTTTTAACCATGGGTATATGATATCATGATTTATAATAAAAGTATACAGTATACAGTGGAGTGTATACTTTTTATTCAAGTTGGTGGAGATTAATGAACGAAGTTTTATCCTCGTACTTTGAGGTATACCCTACTAGATGTTAACCATGTTAATGATGTTAATTTCTACAACTGTATTGAATGAGAGTAATCAATACATATACATACCAAATTTAAGAAAGGTATAGTTATCCACTCCACAAAGCACCACATTTGTATCAGTTAACCTTTTTCTTCCACTGAAGAGAAAGATAGATCAGGATCAGTAAATTTACGATTAGAATATAATAGTTATCATTCAATGGACTGCGTGCAGACGGAACAATCAACTTTAGAATCTCAGGCAATAGGAGTGCCGTCCAACCACAAATAATCGCCCAATTTTTACTTTTCCATACCCCAATACCTGCAAAGATAAAAAGTATCATCGTTGCAACATAAATTACAAGAACAAACATCGGTAAAAGACTACCCATATCAAAAATGTCTCTAATTTTCATTAGAAAAATAAATCTGTATAAAAGTAGAAGTCCTTCGGCCAACAAAAGTAAACCGAGAGCATTGTTAATATATTTTTTCATATAACAATATAATACCACAAGTTCTAACTTCACACTCATTATACAAAAATAGCCCATATTATTAGGGTTATTTTCTATGGTGGAGATGGGCGGATTCGAACCGCCGTGCAATTGATATGTATCGAACGACTCTACAGCGATAGCAAAATTTTTGTTGTCGTGATTATGCTAGAAAAATATTGCAAAACACATAATCACTATCTCTTTTATTCGAGGGTAGAGTTGAGAATTCTCCACCTCCCTACATCCAGGTTATTACACCATAGCTCTCGTTAGGATCCCGAGAGTATGACGCGCCTCGTTAAACGAGAGCGAATGCGAAATCATTAGCCGTAAAATACGGTGATTGTTTTGCATTTAGAATTTCCATCAGATTTACGAGTTAATGGAGCTCGCGCCGCACGGACGAACATGATCTATTGTCGATGCCTTTCATCCCCATAAAGGGGACTGCTCCGTGTATGAACACGGGTTGTCCCCAATTATTGATTTTTCAACGTCCTGTTGATCTCTCTATTGGTTTCGCGCTTCTTGGTTGTTTCGCGTTTGTCGAATTTCTTCTTTCCACGCACAACTGCCACGCTAACCTTGAGAAATCGAACTTTATTATATATAGCAATTGGCACTATTGTCAAGCCTTTGCCACCACCACCCTTTCCAGCATCAATGTCAGCGAGTTTGGCAATGTCTTTTTTTCTAAGAAGTAATCGGCGATTCCTGCGAGGTTCATATCCAGATGGTGTATTTTTCTCTTGAAAAGGTGGGATGAAAATATTTACAGCATAAGCTTCTCCTCCACGCACGATTATATAAGCCCCTTCAAGAGAGCCTTGTTTTGCACGAATAGACTTCACCTCAAATCCTTGTAGCTCAATACCAGCCTCGAGAGTTTCTAGGATTTCGTAGTTGAAACGTGCTTTTGGGTTTTCGACTAAATTGGACATACGTGATATGGGCCAAATTTGAAATAATGGCGCTTTTATATCGTAACACGAAGACGGTAATGAGAATACAGCTATTAAAATGTTATACTTTTGACCATGAAAGGTGATGAAAATAAATCAAAAATTGCATTAATAACTTCTGAAGGCGGCTTATCCTGTGCATATTCCGTAGGTGTAATACTTAGTTTGATTGAAAACTATAATTTTACTCATCCAGACATAGTAATAGGAAGTTCTGGAAGTACTGGCACATTAGCCTATTATGTCTCTGGTCAGTATGCTTCTATAAAAAATATATGGGAAAATTTACTCTCAACAAATAAATTTGTTTCTTACTTTAGAATAAATAAGATCATAGATATCGACTACTTGATAGACACAGTGTTCGGAAAACAAGATGTGCTGGACACAGATGCGGTAAATAAATCAAAGATTGATCTTTACATAGGTGCAACAGATGTGTCTACTGGGCTCCCATTCTATTTTTCAAATAGAACAAATGACGATATCTTTGAGGCACTCAGGGCATCGAGTGCAATGCCTATGGTGTACAGAAAAAAAGTTAAGATCAAAGACTCTAGTTATATAGACGGTGCAATTTCTGCCAATATCAGTGAAAACATAAGCAAGGCAAAGCAATTAGGCGCTACGAAAATCATTGTCATAGATACAGTCAATCATAACTTTGCTTCAAACTTTCCATTAAAAATCTACTCACTATTCTGCAATAAAAATCTTAGCGGGAGTATAAAGCAATATTTCAATTCAAATTACAATAATCAGCTAAATGAAAACATCCTAGTCATAAAGCCTTCCAAGAAAATTCCAGTTAGCTCATTAGACAATAAAAGAGAGCATCTCTTAGAGGCAATTAAATTGGGGTATGAGGATACGCTAAAAAATAACCACATCGCTCCATTTATTATATGAAATACATTCTCATTCCAATCGTTTCAGTCGTCATATGCCAAGTAATTAAGCTGTTGATCTACATATACAAGAATGGTTCTAAGAATCTAACAGTCAAAAAAATTGTCTGGGAAGGTTTTTGGGTTGGCAAATTCCCAAGTAGCCACGCAGCCCTATTGACCAGCACGTTATCTCTTCTAGTTATTTATTCAAAAGAGCCAAGTGTAATAGTTTTCGCTTTTGTCGTCTCACTAATACTCATCTATAGCCTACTCGAAGACAAAAAACGTCATGAGATTTTGGAATCATATTTCTTGAAAAGTTCTGATAATGAAATACGAAAAATCGCCGAGGATGGTGTACTACGAGAGTTTAATGGTCATTCTTACGTAGAGCTGATAACTGGTGTAATGATCGGGTTAGTTATCGCTTTCATGCTTAACACTATTATTTAGCCATTATTTAAGCCTCTGTTGCCATCCCTTGCGTCATTCGCCTCCCTATGCTATAAATACAGCCTGTAATCCCTTGATTAAAGTACGCATAAACCACCAGATAAAGGCGCAAGAACTGCGCATAATCACCGATACAGGTGAGAATCTTGGTGTTATGACACTTGAAAAAGCGCTTGCGGAATCACACGGTCGTAGTCTAGACCTCATTGAGATCTCCCCTACAGCGGTGCCTCCGGTTGCGAAGATAATGGATTATGGAAAGTATCAGTACGATGAAAACAAGAAATTGAAGGTCGCAAAGTCCAAGACTAAGACGACTGAACTCAAAAGTATTCAAGTCAAAATCGGTACAGGCGATCACGACCTAGAGCTCAAGGCCAAAAAAGCATCGGAATGGCTAGCCGAAGGAAATCGCGTCAAAATCGAACTTTATTTGATAGGCCGTTCCAAATACATGGAATTTAACTTCCTCAAGGAACGTCTGGAGAGAATCTTGAAACTCGTCACTGTTGAGTATAAGATAGCTCAAGCTCCCATCAAAGGACCAAAAGGAGTTACCATCATCATCGAAAAGAAATAGCCCACAAATTTTTAATTTAATAACATGCTTAAATCAACCAAATCATATAGCAAGCGCATAAAACTTACTCGCACAGGTAAGATTATTGCACGTAAGCCAGGTCAGAACCATTTCAATGCAAAGGAACGCAGTCGTGCAAGTAATTCCAAGCACCAATCACAGCGTATTCACATGAACAACAAGTCTCGCAGTCGTTTCTTGGTGAATATGTAAAGATCGCACATCAGCAAATATCAGCAAATTTTATTAATTATTATCCAGTTTAATTTTATCTAATCTACTTCCATGACACGTGTAAAGAAAGGAGTTAACGCTCTCAAAAATCGCAGAAATGTCCTACGCCAGACAAAAGGTTTCCGCTTCCGCCGTTCTACAAACGAAGCTGCTGCCAATGAAGCTCTCGCTCACGCAGGTGCTTATTCATTTGCACACCGCCGTGACAAGAAAGGTGACTTCCGCCGCCTTTGGAATGTGAAAATCAATGCTGCTCTTCGTCCACTCGGTTTTTCTTATAGTAAATTCATCGGGGCTGCCAAAAAGAAGGGTCTCGCTCTCGACCGCAAAACTCTCGCTACTCTCGCCGAACACAACCCAGAAACATTCGCTAAGGTTGTGGCTTCAGTTAAATAAACCTACTCCAATTCGTACTCTTTGAGTCTCTCTGGTACTATCGCCTTCTTCCCTATCTCATCATTTATTCTTTGCGCCAAATGCATGGAGGCTTTTGGTTCACCCATGACTACGAAGACTTCTTTGAGGCGATCGCTCGCGGTTGAGACAAATTCGACCAAGTGATCACCGTCTTTGTGTGCAGAGAAGCCGAAGATTGTTTCTATGGTAGCTTTTACGTGAACTTTATTGCCATGAATTTGCACAGTTTTTTCACCATCTACAAGATGACGTCCTAGCGAGCCAGACATCTGATAACCAACAAGCAAAATTGTGCTCTTTGGGTCTGGCAAATAAAATTCTTCATGACCGATAACGCGACCACCCATGGACATTCCAGAACCAGCCAGAATAATTTTGGCACCTTTATTATTTTCTATACTATTTGACTGGGACTGCGACATTGTGAATTGAAGATGTGGAAATTTCAACGGATCATCACCACGAGCAATTTGCTCCTTTACTTGATCATTAAAAAGATCAGTACTTCCAGCGTAAATTCGAGTGGCTTCTGTGGCCATTGGCGAATCAACATAAACAGTTACTGCGGGAATTTTCTTATTCTCAACCAGATTATTCAATTCATAAAGAATAACTTGTGTGCGATCAATGGCAAAAGTCGGGATCACGAGTGTGCCGCCACGGCCAATGGTCTCTTTGATGATACGTTCTAGTTTATCTGATCTTTCAGCTCGCGATTCGTGATTGCGATCACCGTAAACACTTTCCATAACCATATAATCAACGTCACCTACGGGCTCTGTATCTCTTAGAAGTGGTGCTGGTGAGTTGCCAAGATCGCCTGTGAAGAGGAATTTTTCTGCACTTCCTCCATGTTCTGCACCCGTCAGACCTTGACCAGTAACCGTCACTTCCACCATAGCTGAACCCAGAATATGTCCAGCATCTTTGAGGAAAACTGAAACGTCTCCAGAGATTTTAAAATCTTCATGATAAGGAATTGTCTTCCATAAAGGAAAAACTTTAGCCACATCGTCAGCGCTATAAAGAGGTACACGACCATCACGTTCTGCTTCCATTCGTAAAATAGTTACAGCGTCATTAAGAACCAACTCCGCTAAAGAACGTGTTTCTGGAGTTGAATAAATTGGGCCATGATAACCATCCTTCACAAGTTTAGGGATTCTACCAACATGATCTAGGTGTGCATGAGTAATGATAAGTGCGGTGATAGAAGAGAGATCATAAGCGAACGGTTCACTGTTTTCATCGAGTGCAACCTTCTCCCCTTGCACCAAGCCACAATCGACAAGAAGTTTCGTGCCCGCACCTTTTACGCCGGAAGTTTCCAAAAGAAAATTGGCACCAGTAACTGTGCCGACACCAGTACAAAAAGTGAGTTTATTATTTGATGACATAAGACAATTATATACTAAAATAAGACGCTTGAGGCTGACAATTGCATCACCACTTAGCTAATTGACGCTACGTTATATTCATGGTAACTTGTGGTCTGAACTTGAACCGATCGCAAAAATAAAATATCAACAGAAGGAACCAAAATGATTGAATTTATACTGGGACACAAGCTATTAATGCTTGTGATTACGATGATCCTCAAATGGGTTGTCCCGAGGATGATAGCACCCCAAAAATACTGCCCAAACTGCTTTGCGAAGCTAGACGACGATAAATCGCTCACAAAAATACCAGTCACAGACAAAGAAAAGAAGATGTTTCGAGTTGGAAAGAGATGCCCACGTGGAGGATGTGAGCACGAAACAGATTTCGTCCGAATCACCAATCAAAACCGCACAACAGTTTGACATCACCAGAACGCCAATGGTGATGTTTTTTATTCCCCGAGTAAAAACTTATCGAGAAAATCACGTAAAAGAAAACACCTGCCACATAATGTGAGCAGATGTATTCTAGTAGTTGCAAAAGTATATATACCCTGGTAATCCAGGTTGGTGACCTAACGTCAACACCAAGGTGCTGAACGAAATCGGCCTCCTTTAAAAAATATTTTGTAGAATTTATACTTTTACAACTAATCTCATTATAGTCTTAAGAAAAAAGTGCGCAAGCAAAAAAGTGCATAAGATAATCTACAACATTTATTTGACGTCTATACCAAAAAGTCTTTCTAGAAAATCCCTTCCATGTTCACACCATAGACAAGTTGTTCTGTAACGAGTTTGTAGTCAATAACTTCCTCTTTTTTGAACCAATGAGAAATTTCATCATTTGCTTCTTTGACTGAGCCTGAAGCATGAACAAGATTACGAATAGAACGCGTATCTCCATCGCTCATAGTGTATGAATCGAGCACATAATCACCACGGATTGTGCCGACATTGGAAGAAAGTGGCTCTGTACCACCAATGAGCTTACGGACGATCTGTACTGCGTGAGCACCTTGCCAAACCATAGCGATAACTGGTCCACTTGTCATATATTTGACGAGATTTTTCAAAATAATAGCTGTCACCTTCAGGGGATCGGTATGCGGAGGAGTGAGACCTTTGTCAGTATAAGATTTGATCGATTTGAGACCTGTTTTCATATACCATTCTGGATCCAACGTATAGTGTTTCTCTATAAGTTCAGTTGTCGGAACAAGCATTTTTATACCAACCAGTTTGAGGCCAATTTGTTCATGACGCTTAATGATCTCGTTTATAAGACTTCGCTGAATACCATCCGGTTTGATAATGACGAGTGTGCGCTCATGTGAAGGATGTGATTTTGATGAATGTGGCATGGGGGTTTGTTCGATTTATAATATTAATTGAGATATTTTAGCACAGTTTTACCGGTCTATTTTTATAGCGTCAAAATTTCAGGATCACTTTTTGTAATGACTATCGTATGCTCAAAATGCGCACTTGGTCGACCATCGGCTGTACGGAAAGTGTAACCATCTGAATCCAAAACAACTTTTTTTGTACCCAGATTAAACATCGGCTCTAATGCCAAAACCATACCAGGCTTCAAAATAGCACCCTTCTTTGATGAACCATAATTTGGAACATACGGATCTTCGTGTACAGAATAACCAACACCATGACCAGAAAGGTCTTCAACTACACCGTAACCATTAGCTATACCTATGCACTCTATAGCCTCACCAATAGCACCGACACGCTTCCCTGCACGAGCGGCTTTAATCCCAGCCATGAGGGCTTCTTTGGTTACTTTCAAAAGCTTTTGACACTCTTCAGAAACTACTCCAGCCGCAACAGTAACAGCAGAATCAGTTATGAGACCACTGTGAGTTAATCCAATATCCAAACTGACAATGTCGCCTTCTTGGATTACACGGTCTTTTTCATTTGGAATTCCATGGACAATTTCATCATTTATAGAAACACAAAGTGCTGCTGGATAAGGTCTTCCAGCTCCAGCGGGTTTGTAATTAAGAAAAGCAGCTTTATCATTACCTTCTGCCACCAGTTTACGCGCAGCATTTTCTAGATCAATCGTCTTTACTCCAGGTTTAACCATCTTTGCGAGCTCTTTCAAAATAACAGCGTGCCGACGACCGCCCTCGCGAAGTTTGGCAATATCTTCTTTTGTCTTGATAGTAATCATAGTTTTTTAATAATATCAGCATGAATTTCCTCGATGGAACGTTCACCATTTATCTCATTGAATGAATACTTTGGATTTGTACGATACCAGTCAATAGTCGGATTAACTTCATCTTCGAACCAAGCCAAACGTTTCTTTATGTCTTCAGGTTTGTCATCTTGGCGTTTTCTTATAAGCATTCTCTTCAAGGCCTCATCAGGATTTATATTTATATCAATAACGACTGGCTTCTCGAAACCATAAAAGTCAAAGACCGAGTCGACGACTAGAGCTTCGTGAAGTCTTCTAGGTGTGCCATCGAAAATCAGGTGCTCGTTGCCTTTGTAATTCTCTGTCAAAATATCAACCCACATTCTTATAGCGAGAAAGTCAGGCTGAATCCTGTCTGTGACGTAAAGTTCATTAGATTTCTGTGCAGTCACGCTCGTACCTTTGATAAATTTACGAAATTCTTGACCAGTTTGTATATAAAGTACATCTCTAGTCGGATCGATTTCTTTTAGTTTTTTAATGAGAAGATCAGCCTGTGTACCCTTTCCGCAACCAGAACGACCAATGAAGATGAAGGCTTTTGGTTCAATCATAATGGGAATATTGTAGCATGGAGCATGTAAATTTTGTGTTAATAGTGAAATTTTGAGCAACGTTGACACCCGTGTTTCGTTATGGCAATCTAATAAAGGAATTGAAATAAACTTAACCGGAGGATAAAACCTATGCAGTTTGGAGATTACAAGTGGACGTTGTTCATGCGTAGTGCACAGCGAAGCACCACAACAAATACACGTACTGCGCTGATCGATCCAGATAAACCATGGTCGCGCATGAAGAAGATATCAGTCTTTGGGCCAGCCGTGACACTCGTGTTTACCATCATCACAAAAGCGGTATTTGGGAGCCTGATCTGGGACATGGTGCCAACATTGGCAATTATCTTATTCACACTCAATCTGTTTCGTTTGTGGAGCTACATCTTTATCTGGGGCGCTGAGGATGCAAAAAAGGACGGCATGCGAGATCCGGCATGGGTCTTCTTGTTCGTTGTCAGTACGGGATGTGCAATTGGTACAGTCTTCACGATATACTTCAGCCACAACTTGGCCGCATACCTTGTAGCTGTTGTCAGAAGTTTCATTGTTTCAACACCCAAAGTCACCGAAGTTGTAGTCTCCGGCCTATGGGGTCTGATGGCTCAAGCCTGGCATTCGTTGGTGTTCTTCGTGACCAACTTCTACCAGCACGCGCTCTATGGTGAATCTCCGTGAGCTGCTGGAAATAAGGACCACATGCCCCGTTTCGCCATCAACCTGCCAAGTGGCGGGTTTTTTATTAGCTAGAAATATAATGGCTGTGACCCAAACATGTCTCCGCAAAAACAATGAGGTCGCAAACTCATAATAATAAATATTGACTCTATATTTTAAGCCGTATAATTTGATGCCAAAGAAACCTGCGACCTCAATGATTTACAAAGGAATGTTCCTCCACCTCTCCCCTCGCACATTCTCCAGCTACATATGCAAAAATAACCACTTTCTGGTGAAATTCATAGCTTAGTTGAGCGAGTTAATACCTGTGTAGAAATTGCTACTTCAATTTTAGAAATAAGATAACAATCGTTAGAAGAAGAATCAAAAAAGCCACGATAGACTGTTGAATGTATATTGCACTTGTTTTTTCTTTTTCATTAATAGCCTTGAAAAGCATCGCTCCAAAAACTGAAAAAATAGCAAAGACTACTATCAGCTCAATGATAGCTACTATGCCACCCTCAGGGTCAGTTAGTTGATGTACAGTCAAACTCCAATTCGTGATGATTGGAGCAAAAAAAGCAATAAAATCAATAATTAAAATACCTGTCGCAATATATAATAGTTTCTTCATATACCAATAGTATACCACCGAAGTTTACAACATTCACGACATTCACTTGTGACCCCACGGGTTGGCTCTCAGAACTACCTAACCATCCTCAAAAGCGCAACAACTGCAACCAAAGTCCAAATAACATTAAGGACTCCTGGTTGATAATCTTTTTTATGAAAAGCTTCAATAACTATACCAAGCGCACCAGTACCATTCAGTATTTGATACCAAATATTATTTGAACTGATTACAGAAAAACTAACCAAAACGTATGCAAGAATAATAGCGACAGTTCCATACCATCCATATATTTCTATAATTTTTGTCTTCATGTGCAAAAGTGTGACCCGCCCCGCGAATGCTAATACTCCCTCATTGAAACCTGAGCATCTATCTTCTTCAAGAAATCTATAGCAACTGAAACGACGATGAGGAGAGCTGTACCACCGATAGCGAGTGACTGATCACCACTATTGAAACCTTGGATAATAAGAGGAAGAACCGCGATAGAACCTAGGAACAAAGCACCGACGAGCGTAATGCGTGTAACGATTGTACCGATATAATCACGAGTATGATCACCAGGACGAACGCCAGGAATGAAGGCACCACTTCTCTGAAGATTCTCGGCCATCATAACAGGATCGAAGGTAACAGCTGTGTAGAAGTAAGTAAAAGCGACAACCAAAATAAAGTAAAGAATACCGTGTATCCATTGATCATTAAAGAAAGCGAAGATCACAGAAGACCAATGTGCAACAATAACATTTGAGACCTGTGACAAAGGCTTTGTTATGAGCTGAGGAATAAGCAAAATGGACATAGCGAAGATTATTGGAATCACGCCAGATTGATTGAGACGAAGTGGAATGTATGTCGAAGCACCGCCGTAGACTTTGTTGCCACGAACTTGCTTGGCATAAGTGACAGGAACTGTACGTTCTGCTTCTGTGATATAAACGACGCCAGCGATAACCACCACAGCGACAATTAGAGTCAAAACATAAGCAGGAATAGCAGCTGTTCCTTGAGAAATAGCTGTTTGATAAGCACGAATTGCATCCATCGGAAGTCTAGAAATAATACCAGCGAAAATGATCAAAGAGATTCCATTTCCAATACCAAATTCTGAAATAAGTTCACCAATCCACATAAGTAACATCGAACCTGCAGTTATGATAGCGACGTTAACAATCATGGTAAATGTAGAAAAATGTGGCAAAACATTCT
>CAIVGA010000034.1 GCA_903905325.1 uncultured bacterium | reverse complement strand
GTCATGCGCTTTGTATCTTTTCCAAGACCATAACGATAAACCAAAACTTCGTGTGCACGATCTGGCAATTGAGAAAGTAACGATTTGACGACTTGCTTTGGTTTGAATGAAATAGTTGCTTGGACAGATGCCATAGTAATATAAAAATTTGATTAATAATTAACTCTATTGCGAAGTAATGTAGTTAGTTTTATCACCTATACCATATAAAGTCAAGCATTTGACAAAATGTGGATGTGTTGTAGTTTGGATGAAACTAATTTGTTACAATACTAATAATTTTTCCTTTAATTACAATTATTTTCTTTACCTCCTTCCCTGTTAACCATTTTTTCACTTCAGGAAGCGCTTGAACTTGTGTTTTTATCTCATTTTCGCTTATTTCTAGGCCTATTTTTAGTGTTGCACGAACTTTACCGTTTACCTGCACACCTATAGTAGTAGTGGAGTCTTCAGCAGTTTTTGGATCAAATACTGGCCACGATGATATGTGTACCGACTTTTTATTACCCAGATTAGACCATAATTCATCTGCTACATGAGGTGCAAATGGTGCCAAAAGTTTTAGAAGTGTTTCGAAGTCTTCGCGAGTGAGTGTCGGTACTTTTTCAATTTCATTTACAGTAATCATAAGGGTGCTAATCGCTGTATTGAAACGCAGAGCTTCAATATCATTGGTAACTTTTTTGATGGCTTTGTGGAGGACACGAAGTGCAGCAAGTCTCTCATCGGTCTGCGAGCGCTTCGCTAATCCCAATTCTCGACCTCGAGATACTTCTGCACTTCGCATCTCAACCTTATCCATCAACTTCCAAACTCTTTCAATAAATCTGCGTGCTCCAATTATACTAGCTGTACTCCAAGAAATTTGTTGATCAAAAGGTCCCATAAACATCTCATATACACGCATAGAGTCTGCGCCGTATGTTTTTACAACATCATCTGGATTAACAACGTTACCAAAACGCTTTGACATTTTACGACCATCCTCACCCATAATAAGACCAACATGCTGTAGTTTGATAAACGGCTCGATCGTGCTGACGGAGCCAATATCATACAAAAACTTGTGCCAAAAGCGTGAGTAGATAAGATGACGTGTTGCATGCTCTGCGCCACCAACATAAAGATCAATTGGTGACCAATATTTTTCTTTCTTTGGATCGACGAGAGCACGCTTGTTTTTTGGGTCCTCGTATCGGAGATAATACCAAGATGACCCAGCCCACTGTGGCATAGTATTGGTCTCACGTTTGCCCTTTCCACCACACTCTGGACATTTTACATTTACCCATTTTGAAATAGCCGCTAGAGGTGATTCGCCGGTACCAGTCGGCTCATATGATTTCACGTCAGGAAGTTTTATTGGTAGATCTTTCTCTGGAACTGCAACAACTCCACATTTTTCACAGTGAATAAGTGGAATCGGTTCACCCCAATAACGCTGACGAGAAAATACCCAATCACGAAGCTTGTATTTCGTTACCCATTGACCACCTACTGACGTGGTAATTTCCTTTTTTATTTCTTCGGAGTTTCTACCATCAAATTGAGTGCCGGAATTGATGAGAGTACCTGACTCGATAAAAGGAACAGATTTAATAAAATCGAATTTGCGAAGGTTAGAAGTTGTATCTAACTTTTTCTCATGTAATAAATATACAGCTCGTGCCATAATTTCATACAAATGGCCAGATTTTGAGATATATTTGTCAAATAATCCGAGAATTTCTTCGGCTGATTTCCATTCGACATCAAAATTTTCATGTTCTTCCCTATTATGTGCGACAATTTTACTAGAATCTACAACTGCCAGATATTGCATTGATGTAGCAAATTTGTATTTCTTTTTACTTTCATTCCAATATGAAGCAAAAAGTGTTTCTCCGAGTTGGTGCCAAGATTTTACTTCTTTGATACCGGCTTCTTCCAAAATTTCACGTTTTGCTGTTTCTTCGTAATTTTCTCCTTTTTCTCTACCACCAGAAACAATGGTGTAACGTTCTGGATTTTTCCAATGAAGACACGTGTATTTTTGAATTGCTGGATCAAATGCTACAACCACTGAACCGTCGACTAGTTCTGCCGTGTTATTACGTTCACCAAAATTTGGAACGATGACGTGCTTTATAGGCAGTCCGAACTTTTTTGCAAACTGCCAATCTCTTTCATCGTGTGCTGGAACCGCCATCACAGCCCCTGTTCCATAATCAGCTAGAACATAGTCTGCAATCCAAACAGGAACTTCTTCACCATTTACAGGGTTCACCGCTTTTACACCCTTTAATTCAACACCAGTTTTTTCTTTTTGAGCATCCGTGCGTTCAATTTCAGTTTCAGTTTTTGTGCGAGTAATATAGGATTCGACTTCCTTCCTGTTTGTTATTAAATTATTTGAGACAGCATTATTTAACAACTCGGACACCAACTTATGTTCAGGTGCCAAAACAACATAGGTTACACCAAATAAAGTGTCTGGTCGTGTCGTAAAGACTTCAATATTTTTTATGTGGTCAGATTTTGCCCCACTAATTTTCACACCGTCGATTTTTAATTCAAACTTAAGCAGTGCACCTTCGCTCTTCCCTATCCAGTCTTTTTGAGATTTTACAATCGAAGCTGGCCAATCGAGCAATGGTTTGTCATTATCAAAAATATCCAAATCTGCAAGCAATCTTTCGGCATAATCAGTAATTTTTAAAACCCATTGTCGTAGAGGCTTTTTCTCCACAGGTGTACCACAACGTTCACAGCGACCATCTTCTACGTCTTCATTGGCTAGGCCGGTTTTACAAGATGGACACCAGTTGATTGGTTCAAATGACTCATAAGCCAAACCCTTCTTCCACATCTGCAAGAAAATCCACTGCGTCCAACGATAAAAATTAGGATCTGTCGTATTTACCTCACGTGACCAATCATAATCGAAACCAAGAATATGTAGCTGTTCCTTGAACCGTTCAACATTTTTTTTGGTAGCAATTGCAGGATGTGTTTTTGTTTTCAAAGCATAGTTCTCTGCAGGCAAACCAAAGGCATCAAAACCCATCGGATGCAGAATGCTGTATCCCTTCATACGCTTCATACGAGCCACGACATCTGTAGCGATATAACCTTTTGGATGACCAACATGCAGGCCTTCACCAGATGGATACGGAAACATATCTAAAACATAAAATTTTGGTTTCTTAGAATCTTCTTTTGAAGCAAAAATTTTCGTGCTGGCCCATTTCTTCTGCCACTTTGGTTCGATTTTGGCTGGGTTATAAACAGCAAACTTTGATACGGGCTTTTTCATATAAGTATGTCAAATCATAACGCAAATATGGGTTTTTTACAAAAGAAAAGCCCTAGGTGCCGATCCGCGAACTGGCGGGGGCTTACCTAGGGATAATTGTAGGCATGGACTAGGTCAAGCAGTCACTAGCTTACCGGTTTTAGCAAAAATATCTGCAGCACACTCGCCACATACACCAGTTGCGGTTGGCTTCGATGTTTGGGTACGATACTTCCGACCACACATTCCGCAACAATCCTTTCGGTTGCGCGAGTAGTGCAAAACGATTTTACTTGTGATTGGCAAAGCTTGCTGACCGATATTTATACTCTGCAAATACTTCGAAACATGCTCGTACAGACCGACCCACGCAGCTAATACATCTTCCTGCATGAATCGATCCTCGCCGGGTTTGTTTTCAAACTTGTACACCTGAACACTATCTTCAACATATGATTTCGGACAATCCTCCGGAGTCCAGATGCGATTCACCTTGATCCAACAGAAACTACCTGGCGCCCGCTTATGTGTTGGCAAATAGTAATGCACCCCCTTACCACTTTTATCAGGTATACGAAATGTGACGTACCACGGACCGTCTGCAGTACAAACAATTTCAATCTTGTATTTATCGTTATTTTCAGTCTCCATAAACACTTTCCTTTTTCATTAGTTTAAACTCTTTTGACGAGGTACAACTTCTTTACCAATACACTATACCTATTATAAAAATTGTCTAGAGGTCAACAAAGTTGGCTTTTTAAATTCTAAACTCTATAACCTCGCCATCCTTCACAACATATTCCTTACCTTCGGTACGAATAAGACCTTTTTCACGAGCGGCAGCATAAGAGCCAGCTGACAATAGTTTGTCCCATTCTATAATCTCAGCTCTAACAAATTTTTCTTTGAAATCACCATGGATAGCAGTTCCAGCTTCTGGTGCTGTCCAACCACGTTTGATGGTCCAAGCACGAGTCTCATCTTCCCCTGTGGTGAAATAAGTAATAAGTCCGAGCAGTTCATATCCCTTACGAATCAAATCATTCACACCATCGTCATGAGCACCCAAACCTTCGCGCATTTCCATCTTATCTTTTGCATCTAGGTCTTTGAGTTCTTGTTCAATACCAGCGTCAACTATGACATGACCAGCCTTGGTCTCTTTAAAAAATTTCGTCAAATTTATCCAGCGTGGATCCATGGCTGAATTTTGTCCACCAGATGATTCATCTAAATTTTTTGCACCAGCTTTTTTATTTAAAATATAAATAAATTTCTTAGCCGTAATCAAACACAGCTGTTGAAGAAACGGTGCTTCGAACTCATTCGTCTCAACTGTTCCAGCCATTTTTCCAGCTTCTAAGGCTTTTACCAAACGCTCAATAAGACCCATTTCTATAATGGCCTCTTTTTTACCAGCTTTAACTTCTTTTCCGAGAGAAATTCGGCGCTTACTGACAGTTTGTAGATCTGCCAAAACAAGTTCTAAATTTATAACCTCAATATCTTTCAATGGATCAATTCTCCCATCAACATGAATGATGTTGTCATCCTCAAATATACGTACAACTTCTGCAATAGCGTCAGTTTCACGAATATGAGAAAGGAACTGATTACCAAGTCCTTCACCTTCTGAAGCCCCTTTCACCAAGCCGGCGATATCAACAAACTCAACAGCTGCCGGAACAGTTTTTGCAGAAACAGAAAATTCTGTGAGTTTCTGGAGCCTATCATCTGGTACTGCAACCACACCAACCGATGGATCTATTGTACAAAAAGGATAATTTTCAGCTGGTACACTCTTCTTGGTAAGCGCATTAAAGAGCGTCGATTTACCGACGTTTGGAAGACCAACAATACCGATGCTTAACATTTTCAAACTATAGCAAATCTTTTCTGTTTGGGATACTTAATAAGTTTACGATTTTTCTGGACTCATTTTTCCTAATTGCATATACACATCAGTGAGTTAGTCTTGCACAGACACTTGTACTTTATATTCC
This sequence comes from uncultured bacterium, assembly GCA_903905325.1. Classification (GTDB taxonomy): domain Bacteria; phylum Patescibacteriota; class Minisyncoccia; order Phycocordibacterales; family PALSA-1337; genus C7867-002. The sequence continues at coordinate 20,240 of CAIVGA010000034.1, read as the reverse complement.
ACACTCAAACACCTTTACAATATTAAATATTGGTGGTAGTGTTTTTGCAGTGTCGAGCAGAGCTCGATATACGTACATTTCCAAATCAAAACATGTAAAATAGAGAGAAGGATTCACAAAATGAGAAATATAACAGTCAAGGGAATTAGGAAATCATTCGATGGCCGTACAGTACTAGACGGAGTGAATTTCACTTTCTCCGAAGATAGCAGACTTGCTCTAGTAGGAGAAAATGGGAGTGGAAAATCAACACTCCTGAAAATCGTCACCGGAAAGCTTACTCCTGATCATGGAGAACTTTTCGGAGAAAGACATGACTGTAAGCTTATTGCCCAAGATTTTTCAGGAAAGGATGATGAGACTCCACGAGAGTTCCTCATGCGTCGAGTCCGGGAAATTCACAAAGCAATTAAACTACTCAGCCAATCGGGCTTCAGCCTTGGGGATAATGAATCAAGGTTGGACACAATCCTCTGTGGCGATCTTTCAGGCGGAGAGAAGAAGAAACTAGAAATTGTTGCCGGGTTCTCAAGCAATTCAATGTTCATCGCTATGGATGAACCGGAGAATCATTTGGACTACCAATCGATCGCGTGGCTCATTGGAGTAGTATCCAGGTTCCATGGTGGTGTAGTCTTCGTGTCACATGACCAATACTTCATTGATCAACTCGCGAACTCAATTCTCGAGTTGGAAGAAGGGACAATAACTGTCTATACAATGAGATATGAAGACTACCTGGCCGAAAAGGAGCGTCATATCGGTGGTCAGGCACGCGATTGGGTTGTCGAGGATAAGACGATCAAACGTCTCCGGCGAACAGTTGAAGAAATGAAACGGCGTGCAGCGGCTATATCTAAAACGGCCGCGACATACCGACAAGCCAAACGCCGCTTAGAAGAGAGGATCGAACAGCACGGCAAAAGGCCTGATTCTGAGAAGGAAAAGCCAAAGGTCAAGATCTCTGACGTTGAGCAGAAGCAAGGTAAGTTGATCGCCTCAGTTGATCACCTAACGTTCGCGTATGGTGACAAGAGGATTTTCAATGATGCCTCAGCGGAGCTTCGCTTCGGAGATAAGGTGGCTCTGTTCGGACCCAACGGATCTGGCAAATCCACCCTCATTAAGCTCATCACAGGAGAGTTGATCCCACAAAACGGGAAAACTCGTATCGGTGTTGAAATCAAGTGGCAGTTTATGACACAAGATCATCTGCATGGAGTCGACAGGAGCATTTCCGCTTTGGAACAGTTCCAGAAGATTCTTAAGTGGCCGGAGACGCGTTCCCGAGCCATTCTTGCTCGATATGGGATCAATGTAGATCTAGTGACCAGGCCTCTGGAAGTCTTATCCGGTGGTCAGCAAGCCAGGTTCAAATTGGCACTCATATTCGCTCAGGAACCAGAGTTTCTGATCCTAGACGAGCCCACAAACCACGTGGATCCATTGACGTGGGAGGCTATCGTCCAAGCAGTAAAGGAATACTCCGGTACGGTACTTGCTGTTACTCACGACCGTGAGTTCATCGATGCTATCGCTGAAAAGCTCTGGGTCATCAGAGATCGCAAGGTCTTTGTGGAGCTGGGTAATCTTTCAGATTATCTTGAGAGGAGGATGGGTTAGATTATGAATGCATTATGTGATCTAATCCTTATCCGACACGAGGAAACTGAAGGAAACGCAGCATTGCACAAAAGTGGATTCGGGGGCGATAGTTCTGGCTTCACCAGTGTGCTCCGTTCCAGAAGTAGTGATACTTGGCGTCTATCAGAGAATGGTCGACGTCGGTGTATCATACTTCGTGACTGGATCAAGAATAACGTATCTATGGATAATGGCCTCGTGCGAGTGGTGTCTCCACTGATACGTGCCCAAGAAACTGCCAACCTGATACTACCAGGAACAACATGGATGACTGACGAATTAGTCAGAAATAGAGTCTGGGGCGGCATTGAATGTGTGCCCTGGAACGAATGGCCAGCGTTCTGTAATGTAAACAGACATGATGAACTACCTTCTGGGTTTCATCAGGCATACCCTCAAGGTGAGGCGATGTCCAAGGTTTGGCAGCGAACCAAGGAATTCATCGACTCTCTGGAGCGAAGCGCACTCGTGGTCACCCATGGTGAAGTGGTTGAAATGTCGATCATGCATATTGAAAATGTGCATGAAAAGGATTATCGGCCACCCGAACTCAAGCGAGACGGTTCTCATATCCGAAATGGCCACGTTGTGTGGTATTCAAAACGGAACCCTTGGACAGAAGAAATACTGCAGAGGTTCTCTTTCAAAAAAATGTGGTTTGATGGTACTGATCAAGGTTGGTCTTCGATCGTTTAACTGCTGGATGGTTTTCATATCGTCCAGCAGTTTTTATATTTACCGAAAAGAAGTATAATCAAAAACAATATGAAGGTACAAAAGATTATTCTTTTTTCTAATCCATTTGGATATGGACCAACAACAACTCTCATTCATATAGCTGAAGAGCTATTAAAAAGAACTGACGTCGAATTGATTGTAGCCGGGAAAGAAGATGGGTTATGCCGAGAAATATTTAAAAATTCTACAAAGGATATACCGTGGCAAGATGTTAACGAGCGTGATATCGGTGAAATAAAGAGATTCTTATCAAGCCAAGAAAATTGTGCCGTTATAAGTATCTTAAACCGCTTTAGCATACAAGTTGCGAATGAACTAGGAATACCCTGTGTGCTAATTGATTTTCTTGCCTGGTTCTGGGAAAAGCCGGCTCAAGAATATGGTTATGCAGATATATATTTCACAAATTATCTGGGCCGAGAAATTCGCCAGATTAATAACCACACAATTGACGTGCCAATTATACTAGGTCCTATACCCCAAAGAAATGAGGAGGACATAATCTTAATCAATATTGGAGGATCACAAAATCCGCTAGTTGAAGGTATCCCCGTAAACTATTTGACACTATTTTCTAAAATCATTAATGGTCTGAACTTCAAAGGATCCAAAGTGTTCATAGCAGGCGGAATTAAGGCAACCGATTTCATTAGGTCACAAATTTCAGATAGCAGTTATAATATAGCCTCATACCAGCACAAAGATTTTTTGAATTTACATGCGAAAGCCAAAAGATTTATATCTCTCTCTGGCACAAACGCAACATTCATGTCTTTTGCTTTGGATATACCAACAATCTTCCTACTCCCACAACTACTCGCCCATTGGAAACTTTCGATTCTCTTGAAGGAAATGGGCATCAAGGATATTCTCATGTGGGAAGACTATTATCAAATTTCTAATGATCAATACCACTGCAGTGAAAAAGAAACTGTTCCCTTCACCGAAGACCTGTCTACAAAGACAATGGCGGATTCAGGAAAGATGACGGATCTTATTGGAAAGATTCAGACATGGTTAGAGATATCTCCGAACACAAGTACTCAAAAAGAATTTATAAGAAAAATTGGGGTTGGAGGGGAAAAGGAGGTCGTCTCAATATTGATCGATAGATGGGAATTATGAAAGAAATAATTTATTTAGTGTACAAACTACAGAGCTCTTTTATTATAGAATCATCATCAAACATTAGATTCCATTCTGGATATCGTTCCCTGAATTTTTTAGAAGAAAAAATACACCATTTGTGATCCCCTCTGCGGTTTACTACGGAATATTTAATTTTTGCTTTTACACCCAAGATACTCTCGGTTTTTTTTATTGCTTCAACAATAGAGTTATTTGATTTTCTTCCGCCGCCAATGTTATATGCTTCTCCGGGTATAATACGGTCTTTATTTAGAAATATTGTATAGAACGCATCAGCAAGATCAGCCGCGTGTATATTATCTCGAACCTGTTTTCCATTATAACCATTTATGGTGTATTCTATGCCACTTGCGATAGCTCTAACTAGATAAGAAAGGTAACCGTGGTCTGGGACTCCCCTATGTGCTGAGCCGGTGATGCAAACTGGTCGAAATATTGTTATCGGCAATTCAAAATAAGTTCCATATTCATGAGCCAAAATATCACCACACGCCTTGGAAGCACCAAATAAGGAGTGAAGGTTGCCATCCAATCGCAGCGATTCATCCACACCTTCCCATTGCGGGTGATCACGTGAGAGATCATATCTAGTTTCAAATTCCTGAAGCGGCAGATCATTAACGGAGTCGCCATAGACCTTACTCGATGACACTTGGATAAATACCGCCTTCGGCGAAAAATGTCTATAAGCTTCTAGGATTATTAGGGTCGCACGCGCATTTATATCAAAATCCTCAACTGCGTGGTCGGTCGACCACTCATGAGATGGTTGGGCGGCCGCATGTACAATAAAATCGAATGGACCATATTCCCTAAAGATCTTATTTATAGCATTTTCATCTCTGATATCAGTATCAACATGAACAAAATTCTTATAATCCTTGAGTAGTTGTTTTTTTGTCGCAAGATTAGAACCAGATGAACCAAAAAGATATTTTCTTGTGTCATTATCTACACCAAAAACCATCCAATCTTTTTCTGCCAAAAATTTGACTATCTCAGAACCAACCAACCCGGATGAACCTGTAATAAGTGCTTTGTTCATGCTCAAAAAGTTCTACTTTCTGGTTTAAGATCATACTGTCCTTTTTTTGCTATTAGAACAATGGCTTCTTCTATAGATCTTTCTAGTTCCCTCTTTTTTGATGTGGCATTTGTGATATCCGACTGCCTCCCTTTTTTCGACTTAAGGTCAAAAATCTTTATGTTCTCTATTGTAAGCATGTCTATCATCAGTGATATCGGAAGGACTTGAAAAGAAGATGATCCTCTAGTAGGCGACGATGTATCTGGGATTTTAGACGTAGAAGCAGAAAAATTGTTCTTTAGATCTAAATCTATCTTGTTCTTAATTCTGCTACGCATTTCATTCCAGGCTCTTGAAGCCTCGTCCCACATATTTATATCTTTGTCAGTCGCTGTTCCATTCTTTCTGTTCCACCACTTTTTATTCTCATACTCATAAATATAGAAATTCGTCTCCGCCAGAATACTGCAAAGTTCGCCAAATGTTAGCTTGTCTATATTTATACTTCCTGGGGTATTTAACTTGTCCATAAGCCGTTTTATAGATGTCTATAGGAACAATATTATGCTATATTTGGCATAATAACATAATATATGGAAAAGAACACAAAAAATATCGTAGCGCAGGCATTGCTCAAATATGCGACAGGCGGGGCGTCTATACCAACATTACTGAGAGAAGGTATCGACAATGATATTTATATTTTCCAATCAGAACAAAATACAAAAGCTGTTCTAAGAATAGGAAAAAGAGGTACTTCAGAAAATACAGATATAGGATTCGAGGTTAACCTTTTGGATTTTCTATTTGAGAACGGGACTGCTGTACCAAGGCCCATAAGAACAATTGATGGAAAGCTATGGTGCGACATCGAAAATTACTCCGTGACAGCATTCAATTTTATTGATGGTAAATCTTACTCGGTAAGCAAAGATTCCAAACCAGACATCCAGAAAGCCCACTCAGCTGGTTTAGAACTAGGTAAGATGCATAGCTTGACCGCTAATGAAAAATTCTCATACCAATCAAAAAAAAGAAGAGATATATATACTGAATTCGGACGCGCACTGGCAAAAAAACAAAATATCCAAGATCTTCAAGGAGGAAATGAATTTCTGTCACATCTAGAAAAATATCTTCTGTGGGCAAAAAATTACAGTGGTATATCTGGAGTCATTCATAATGACTATATACCAGATAATGTGATGTTTAGTAGCGATACATTAGTTGCCGTTATAGATTTCGACTGGTCATGCAAAGGGCCTTTAGCGAAAGACTTGGGTATTGCCTTGGCAACTTGGTCTTCACCAGACGGCCTAGATACACATTGGAAGGATGTGTTTACTTCTTTCGTCGATGGATATAATCAATCATCTCCACAGAAAATTCTTATAAATGATGACTTATATCGCTGGATATGCTTTTCATGCCTTACAGATGCTTGTACCTTTTTTGCCGACCTGCCGGAGTCCTGCCCAGGTATAGTCATAGACAATGTACTTCAATGCAGACGTTACAACAAATTTCTCTATTTCAAATCATTAATAGAAGCTAAGGAATAAATTTGGATATATAATCAGCAGCTGATTTTTCGTCAAGGCAAGTATTATTGTTAGCACAATAATTTCTCATCTCTTTTGCTATCTGTTTGCAAATATTCTTGTCTAGCTTTTTACCCAATATCTTTTCGGCAAATATCTGTAAAGTATCGCCACTAGCAACTTCATTAAATATAAGTCGGGTAGTTTGGCCATACATGACGGGATCAAAATGTTGATACATCCCTGATTTCAAAAAATTGATGATATGCCAACCTGATGATTGATAAAACGCGCGTGGATTCAGAGGATCTCTATCAAAAGAAAAATCTTTGAAACAAAAATCATAAAGCTCACCATAATATCTTATATTGTATTTGCGGTTATTTGTATTTTCTTGATCTAGATATAGTCCCGAAAATATGTCACCAATCGAGACGATCCCATTTCTCTCGCCAATACCGCCGGCCGAAGCATCAATTACAAGCTCACGCTTGCTGTCTTTGAATAATTCGATGGCTTTAAATAAATTGGCTCCGGCCAAGCCAGTGTCATTGTGAAGGTGAATCTCGATTGAAAATCTATCAGGTAATATTTCATCAATTTTTGAAAGAGTCTTCTCTATTTCTCTGGGCGTAGCAGTACCGTCTGTATCTGATATGCTAATCCGAACTATTGGAGCTATCCTTGCAAGTTGTTCGCACACATTTATTAATGCTTCAATTGGGACCTTCGTCGCATACTCTAATCCGACCCTGAACCTAAGACTTACCTTATACTTGTTTTGACAATGATTAATAATCTTTTCAAGCTCGTCTATCTGGTGCGCGATTTTTCCGCCCGTTAGCCCGATGCTCAAATCTACAGCCGTTATACCCTCATCAATCACTTGTTCTATTTCTATCAGATTTATTGAGCTATGACAGGATATTTTAACCTTTGGATTTTGTTTAATTAGAGATCTCACCTGCTTCAGGTTCTTATCTGAGATGTGTGGATGATAGATCTGTATATATTCGATCCCAATCTTATCCAATATAGAAGCGTAATCAGAAATTGAATCTGGAAGTTTGTGAGCTAAATATGACTGTTTACCCTCTCGATATGTAGTGTCTAATATAGTAATCATATTTTAGATTTTGGGTCCTTTCTAACAACATAGAATATATGACCAGCCAATATGTTCGTTAAAGATCCATCCGTATAATCTACATACATTTTTTTTTCTATCTTCAGCCCCGCCTTTTTACATAACTTTGGGAATTCCTTGGGGGTAAAAAAATGACAATATGAGTTAATCTTTATGTCTCCAGCATCAATCGTGTATGCAAAATCGCCATTATCGGTTCGATAATACAACAGATTCCTTAAGACATTTGTCGCAACCTTCTTAGGACCATAATAAGCTACATTGTAACGATTGCTAATGTCTACCAGTAGCTTTCCTTGGTCGGTCATTGATTCTCTGATATTCAAAAGTGCCTGGATGCGTCCTGATGAATCGGCAATATGTCCCAAAACGTTCCAAAGACACAGAACGACATCAAAATGTCTCTGAGGTAATCTATGACCGGGCTCTGCAAGAGATATATCTGATCTAACAACATCGATGTTTTCCCCTTTGAAGCTGTTGGCCAAGTCAATCATCATCTTACTACTATCAACCAGCATAAGTTCCTTACAACTCATCGCACGAGCGAGCCGTACACCTCTTGACCCATCACCGCAGCCTACATCCAAGACATGCCGAGCGTGAGGCACGTGATCCAAAACAAGACTATCGACAGCACTTATATATCTTGACTTATTCTTAGAATAGTGTTTATAATACGGTGCAAATTGATCATATATTTCGTTAGAACTTGGGTGCATGCATATATCATATCAAAATGATCTATATAGGTACACATAATCCAGAAAAAGCAAAGAGCATCAAGGCCACTCTACGACTCGTAGACAAATCGATACAATGCGCCGATATCTTTTCGTTCGGATTTCCAACACCAAAAGAAGACGGCGAGAATGAAATTAAAAGATCTCAAATGAAAGCTTCATATTACTGGGAGCATCTCGTAATGCCTGTAATATCAGAGGATGATGGTTTTTATTTTAAAGAGTCTATACCCGTCAAAAATCTCTCAGTTTCTGATACCGATACTGCTAATTTATCGAAGTTCGATTTTTGGAATGCATTATTGAAAAAAAATTCTGTGACTGGTGGAGTACTTAGGAAGGCATACAGCATCCACACAAAAGATACTCGCGGCTCAACAATTATAGATATCCCCTTCTCTGTAGACAAAACTGCCAAAGACAAAAAAAGACTTCTTGGAAATATTTTAAATATTTTTATTGTCCCCGAAGGCTTCAAGACGCCGATTGCCCATATGACGAAAGCAGATAAAAAGGCATTCAGAATGAAATATATAGTACCTGCGATTGGAAAGTTACTTGACCAGGTGAATGTGGCCCAAAACCATCATGAAAATGAAAAGTAAGAAAATTTTACCTGGACCAATAGTATATATTTCTACAACGAAAGATGGTTACTTCGCACTCAAAAAATTACTGGAAGCTAATAAGAAAATCGATCTTATCATCACCTTGTCGCCCGAGAAAGCTACCAATGTATCTGATTATATCGATTTTGTGCCGCTAGCAAAAAAGTACGCTGTGCCATATAAGCATGTTGTCGATATCAATAAAGAATTCGGCCTTTTCCAAAAATTACACGCAGATGCTGTTTTTGTTAATGGTTGGTCCCAGATTATCAAAAAACCAATATTATCTACAGCGAGGTATGGATTTGTCGGAACCCATCCTGCCTTGTTACCCAAGAATCGAGGGCGCGCACCAATCGCTTGGCATTTTATAAATAACGAAAAATATGGTGGGGTCACTCTTTTCTATCTGGATGAGGGTTGTGATAGTGGTCCGATTATAGAGCAGATGAGATGTGTTATAACTCCAAATGATAATGCTCTGACATATTACACAAAAATAACAGATATGGGAGCGAAATTGATATTAAAAAATTATGATAAAATAGCATCAGGAACGGCAATCTCTTCCCCGCAAGATCATCGATATGCAACTTACCTGCTCAGACGCAGACCACTGGATAGTTTATTAGTTTTTTCCAATACTACCCGTGAGATCCATAACCAGATTAGAGCTGTAAGTGGAGTATATCCAACAGCTTTCTTCAAGTATCGAGGAAAAGAATATAGGGTAATGCGCTCGCTCATTCGAAAGACAAAGAGACCTTATGGTGTACCCGGACAAATTATCGGAGCTACAAAAACAGAGTTGCGGGTCCTGACGGCAGATGGCATAATAATATTAGCTGGTATGCTAGATCAGCATGATAAACCAATCAGCTGTTCAGATAGCTTTAAACTTGGAAATAACATCAATGACTATAAATAACAAAATTATCTTGATATTGGCCGCACACCCAGATGATGAGATACTCGGCTGTGGAGGTGTAATACAAAAACTTGTTGCAGATAACAATACTGTATTTGTCGGAATAATTACTGACGGCTCTAGTTCCCAATATCCAGACGATAAAGTTAAATCCAAAAAGAAGATTGAGGAATGTGTGAAAGCAAATATGACATTAGGTGTATCTCGGGTTGAGTTCCTAAATCTGCCAGACATGAAACTTGATACTATTCCACATATAGAATTAAACAAAAAGATAGAGAACCTAATTGAGAAGATAAAGCCGGCAGTAATCTATACTCATTCCGAATCAGACCTTAATAACGATCATGTGGCCGTGGCCAAATCAACCTATGTAGCATGTCGACCAGGAAAACCTTATCTGGAAAAAATCTTCGCATATGAAGTACTGTCTTCTTCTGAGTGGTCAAGAGGAAAATCATTCACCCCGGAAGTATTCATTAATATAGAAAAATACCTCAAAAAGAAAATAAAAGCTTTTAATATGTATAAGACGGAGGTCCGTCCCTACCCTCACCCAAGATCTGCAGAAGGTATCACCATACTAGCCCAGTATCGTGGTTTACAGTCTGGGTTTAAAGCGGCAGAAGCATTTAAACTTATCATATCATATGAAAAATAATTTCATTCCATTGGCCAAACCGTTTATAGATAAAGACGATATACTCGGTGTAACAAAGGTGTTGAGGTCTGGTCTTCTTTCTCTTGGTCCAAATATATCAGAATTTGAGAAGAAATTTGCTTCCTATATTGGAACTAAATATGCTTGCGCAGTATCAAGTGGAACAGCAGGGCTCCATCTCGCAGTAAAAGCCCTTGGGCTAAAGAATGGAGACGAGGTGATTACTACCCCATTCTCCTTCATAGCCTCTTCTAATTGCCTTCTTTATGAAGGCGTAAAACCGGTTTTTGTTGATATAGAGGAAAATACATTTAATATAGACCCCGACAAAATAGAAGCCGCCATAACCATGAAAACAAAAGCCTTACTGGTGGTTCACATATTTGGCCAACCAGCAGAAATGGATCGCATCATGAAAATTGCTAAAAGACACAACCTATTGGTTATTGAAGACGCTTGTGAGAGCGTTGGAGCAAAATATATGACCAAGTCCACTGGAACCTTCGGCAATATCGGTGTTTTCGCTTTTTATCCAAATAAACAGATGACGACAGGAGAAGGAGGCATGGTGGTAACTGCCTCTCAAAGGATATACAACACGTGCGTCAAATCAAGGAATCAAGGCCGGGGAAAAAATATGCACACGATATCGCATGAAATAATGGGATACAACTATCGAATGGATGGAATGAGTGCCGCCCTTGGAATTTCTCAATTAAATAAAGTAGACAAATTCATCAGAGAGCGCCGTAAGATTTCTAAATGGTACACTGATTCACTCACAAACATAGCAGGCATTGTGATCCCCAAAACATTGGTAGATAGATCGCATTCATGGTTCGTTTATGTAATAAGGGTAACGGATGGCAATAGAGACTCACTACAAAAAAAGCTAATCAAAATGGGGATTCAAGCAAAGGTTTATCTGCCGACAATTCATCTCCAACCATTTATGAAAAGAGAGTTTGGATATACACCTGGCGACTTCCCTGTCGCGGAAAAAGTCTCTTCTCAAGCACTCGCTCTTCCGCTCTTTGTAGGACTGAAAAAGAAGGAAGTGATTAGGATAACAAATATAATCAAATTAAACGTATGATCAATAACCAATTTAAAGACAAAGTAGTCCTTGTAACTGGCGGGACCGGATCCATAGGTGGAGAGATTGTGCGTAGAGTCTTACAGCAGAAGCCAAAACTGGTAAAGATCTATGCGAGAGGTGAATATGCACATTGGATCTTAGAAAGAGAGCTTGAGGAAAAGTTTCCAAGGGAGCTGTTTCAGCACATCATAGGTGATATACGTGATGAAAAACGACTAGATTTGTCCCTCAATAATGTCGACGTTATTTTTCACGCAGCAGGTCTGAAGCATGTACCGTACGCAGAACAAAATCCCGACGAAGCATTCGGAGTGAACGTGGAGGGTGGTAATACCCTTATAAGATGCGCAGCCAAACATAATGTTTCTAAAGTTATAGCTGTATCGACTGATAAGGCTGTTTATCCTACATCTGTCATGGGTATCACCAAGCTTCTTATGGAGCGGCTTTTCATTTCTGATTGGAAAAAACATGGAATAAACACCTCATTCGCGGTAGTTAGAATGGGAAACATCTTGAATACACGAGGCTCAGTCTCACAAAGCTGGACGGAGCAAGTAAAAGCCGGTCATTCTATAACGCTCACAGACAAGGCAGCACAGCGTTTTATGATAGAGATAGACACAGCTGTAGATTTCATATTAGAGGCATGCTATTCAATGAAAGGTCGGGAAATATTCATTCCTAAAATGAAAGAAATCCGAATGTTCGATCTTGCGCAAAGGATTATTGCAGAGCATGGTAAAGGTAAAAATATAGAAATAAAGATCACAGAAATGCGTGACCGGGAGAAGGTGTCAGAATCACTGTTAACAACAGAAGAAAGTTTATCTGCTATAGAGAAAGAAGGTTGCTTCATTGTCTTACCAAACAAGGAATTAGCCAATAAGAGAAAAAACGAATATGAATAAAATAATATTTCTAAGCGGACCAATGCGTGGCATATCACGAACAGAAGGCATGGCATGGCGAGAACAAATTAAAACTACCCTAGGTGCTGGTTTCACCACCTTACACGCATATCGCGGTCGCGAAGAGAAAGAAACATTCCCAGACCCTAGAGGCGCTGTGATAAGAGATAAACAAGACATTCGTAGATGTGATGTGATGATAGTCAATGATACATTTGATAATGCCAGCATGATCGGAACATCCATGGAAGTATTCCTCGCACATTCAATTGATAAGCCCGTAATCGTATTCGGTCATGCCCATGAAAATGATTATTGGCTAAATACACACTTACACATGAGAGTAAATACACTTGAAGATGCCTGTGAGATAGTCCGCAAACTTTTCAAAGACTAAATATGAAGATAAAAAAGGTATTACTAATTAGTTCGCTCTACAAGCCAAACATAGGAGGCGTGGAAATAACCATCGGGCAAATGGCTCAGCACCTACGCGCCGATGGCATCGAAACAGTGGTGCTTACAAAGAGATTCCCCAAAGTACTATCTGAATTTGAGGTGATAGATGGCGTTCCGGTACATCGTATCGATAGACCACAAAGCGATGAGCAGTTTCATAATATCATTACGGAAATCCTCAGTAATGAACCTGCTCTAAGGGCAGATATAGTGCATATTATCGGAATAAGAAGACCTATGCCTTTACTGGGTCTTCTTCTTGCAAAAAGATGGAAAGTTCCATACGTCGTGACTTTTGCTGGTGGTGATCTACCGCAAAATGAGGATCAAGAATCAGTAAAAATTTGGTCGGAGGGAGTGGATACTGTGCCGTCTTCGGTTAACCAGGCAGACTGTTGGACGGCATTTTCCACCTCCACCGCCAAACTGGCCTCCGAATTATTGGGCGATAATATGAAACCCCTAATCGTTTATGGAGGTATAGATCTTAAATCTATATCTGAAGCAAAACCCATGTCTATAGGTAATCCATATTTCTTTATTGCACGTCGAATCGAGAAATCAAAAGGAATAGATATCCTGATAAAAGCATTCTCACTAATATGTAACCAACTGCCCGATGTCAGCCTGATAATAGCTGGTGAGGGCAGCGAAAGAGAGGAGCTTGAAAGATTGTCGAATGAATTGGGGTTAGGAAATAAAGTAAGATTTTTAGGATTTATTGACCCAACAACAGTGTTTTCTTATATGAAAGGATCTATTGCGCACATATGCCCATCAAGATCAGAAAGCGGAGGCTTGGTCAACTACGAAAGCCAGGCGTCTGGATGCCTAACCATAGGCAGTGACGCTGATGGAATACCTGAATATATATCTGACGGAAAAACGGGAATTCTTTTTAAGAGTGGAGATATTGATGGCCTGGCCCAGAAGTTACTATTGGCAGCAAGAAATGATCAACATATAAGAGACATAAAAAAGGCCGCTATTGAAAGCTCCAGGGATCATGGGTGGGAAACGTTTACCAAAAATTACATAGGCATTTACCGAGATCTTATAATGAAAAATCTTTCACGCCGTTTCAAACCTTGGTCGAAATTGACCGAACGGCTCGCACGACAAATGGATATATAGAATATCATGAAACCATACTTCCTATACACGGGTCTCCTTGACCTAGCTCGAGAACTAGCAGGAGATGAAAAAATTTATCTTGGCACCAGACCCTATGCCTTCCACGCTGGGAATGCCATGACAATGGTCGTCTATCCCCTTTTATTATGCCAAGAGCTAAAAAAATTGGGTAAAAAGCCTAAATTTAAATTCTTTGTATTTATCAATGACTGGGAACAAGATAAGTTGACTGGACCTGATGTAAAAACTTATCCCTTCAATATATTCCCCTTGAATACAACTTTTCAATATGCCATCAATAAAGAAGATCCTTCACAGAACATAGTAGATTACTGGCAGAGTATAATTTACTCCGAGATAAAAAAAATACAGGTGCAATTTCCGGACGTAGAGGTAATACCTATAAGAAATTCTGAAATGAAGACTAATCCGGTTATGAAGCGCTGTGTTATTTATGCATTAGGACACCCGCAAGAGATTGCTGCGATATTACGTAAACATACTGGAAAACTCACACTCGAAAAACCACTATCGTATGTATTGACTGTCTGCCCTGAATGTAAGACGGTGAAAGGAACCACTGAAATAACAGCAGATGGATCCATTCTCCATTCATGTTCAAATTGTGAAAAACATACGAAAGCACCATATGATAGATTTGACTACTGGTTTTATCACAAACCCCTCGCGGTACCCAGACTCGAGATATGTGATATCGATCTATGTATAACCGGCTTTGATCACTTTGATGAGGGCGATTATTTGATACGTCAGGATTTGATAAAGCTGCTTGGCTCGAAAGCAAAATTCCCAAAAACACTTTACACTCCTACACTGCTTGGTAAAAACGGAGAAATCATGGGTAAAAGTAAAGGTAATGCAGAATCAATTTCTATCAGCATTTTGATTAAAACTGTGATAGAAAACAAAGATGCTGAAAAGATCTCCTTCCCAGTAAGTTAGACTGCTAGAAACCACTATTTTAGATTTAACAGAAACTCCGGAGTAACCACCGTCTTCCATATTTAAACTCAACAGAACGCATTGTGGTGCGTTTAAACCCTTAGTTTATTCCAGTCCGGAGTGGAGGTGGAAGCTTTATGGTAAATTCAAACGGTATATATTTAGAGCCATCGGCCACAGCATTATGTCGAGGTGTGTTCACTCCATGCCTATAGATAAAGCCATGGTGAAGATACTTTAGCAGAGTTTGACATTTAAACCAACTTATTAATTATTTCTTGTAAAAATCTTATAAATTAAATAAATGATAATAATTCCGCCTAGTGTCCACATCCATTTTCTAATTAGAAAAGCTAGCAAATCAACGAGTGTATTATAGACATATGTAAATGGACTTATGTTTCCGTTGTCAACACTTTTAGCAGATCCGACAGATGAAACAGCCGAAGCACCAAGAACACTTCCTGGTTTTCTTGCATTGCCAAAATATGCGTTTGGTGCGGTACTCGTTCCGTTTCCAAAGAGACTTTGCGGGGCCGACGAATCCTTCCAGCCCTCAACAGTATTTGCTAAGTTGCTGGCTACACCATTAGTTTGATTTACAATATTTGTGGCTGTATTATAAACAGCATTCTGAACAACGGCCGGCGTAATATTTCTAACAATATTTATTGACGACTTATCACTAGTTATAGAGACGAGAGACATTCCCATGTTTAATATAGGAGAAATAACTACTTGAACGCTATGATTACCTGGGATAGCTCGCCAATCAGAAGAAACATCTATCAAATTGCCTGTTATGGAAGAAAAAGAAGTGCTAGAGATCTGCTGATTATCTACATAAAAACCGGCTGTACCAGAAAAGTTAATACCTGAGTTATTTTGTATACCTGCAAAAATTTTTATACTATCGCCATCATTGACGGATAATGAGGAATACCAGACAGTTGGTAGAATACGCGCATTGATGACGGTAACAGTTGATGTCACCGGAGTTGCCGCAAAAATACTTCTAGCGCCACCAAATACAATAACTGTACAAAGTAATGCTGTAGTTATAGCGATTTTCAAGTTTTTTGTCATATTAATTTTTACTTTGATCAAACTGATCACCATGAAATCCAGCAAAGGTGCTAGATACTGATGGCTTATTACCGACTATCATATTATTGCGAGCAATTAAGAAGCCCAACAAGACAACTATGATTATCAATCCGCCTGTGACAGCAAATGGATGTTTCTTATCAATCTTAATAAAGACTTTTATCAAAATTGAAGCAATAATAAATAATCCGAGAATAATCAAAATATTATTAACTGCTTGCTGTGGTGAATCAGGAGTAGATGAGGCAACGACGGCCTGTATTGGAGCAGTTTGGCTTACAGGCTTACCAAAAACTTGTACGACAAATGTCGTTGGATTACCTTGATATGTACCAGTTGCAACTGCTGTACCAACTTCTGTATAACTCTCTTTCAAAATATTTGCTCTATGGCCAATGGAACTCATCCAGGCATTATCAACATCAACTGAGTTTGTAAAATCGATAGCGAGATTTTCTCCTGCATATTGATATTTGTAACCAACCAAATCAAACCAATACCACGGAGTTTTACCAGTTGGACTAGTATGATCGAAGTAACCAGACTGAGCCATATCCTCCGCTTTAAGTTCTGCAACCTTATTAAGCAAGGGATTAACTGTGAGAATCGGCTCATTGTTCAATTGTCGATTCTGGTTTGTTAGACTGTTCAGTATATTTGGCAAAACCGCCGCCAATGAAGAATTACCATCTGGATTAACTGAAAAAACAAAAGATAAAGATATAAACGCCAATTCAATAACAAAAACGGTCAAGACCAAAAGCCGAGCATTATTTTTAAGCCATGGTGCCATACAGTCAATTATAACCCAAAAGGCCCGATTTAAATATATTACTCAACTTCCCTGACTCCCCTTTCATATTTTTTCAATGGTAATTTACTCCAATTTTCTAATATAGGAGTGATGAACTTCCATGATGCCATAATCTCAGCAGTTGAAGCAAAAAGAGTTTGGTCTCCAATAAAAGCATCATGTATCAAACGCTCGTAGTCGTTTGGAATAATACTAAATGTTGGAACATCGGAATACTTGAATTTGAGGGTTTTTGATTCTGTTTGAAAATTATATCCTGGAGTTTTTACGAAGAAACGAATTTTTATTCCCTCATCGGGTTGTATTCTAAAAGTAAGAATATTTTGTTTTTCTGGGTTATGAACCGACTTTTTATCATCAAAATTTTTGAAATATACATCAATCTCTGTTTTACTTTCAGAAAAACCTTTACCACTTTCCAAATAAAATGGCACATTTTTCCATCGTGATGAATCAATGCGGGTTTCTAGACGAATATAGGTTTCGGTATGCGAGCTAGGAGCAACGCCAGGTTCTACAGTATAACCATTATACTGCCCTTTGATTACCATGTCTCTAAGTTTACTACTAGATATTTTTTCTAATTTATTCAAAATTTTTGCACGCTCTAATCTAATATTTTCTGATGTTAATGATTTAGGTCTATCCATAGCAATAAAAGCTAGAATCATTAACATGTGATTTTGACCCACATCTCGTAGAGCACCAATAGGATCATAAAACGCCCCACGACCTTCCATACCTGTTCTCTCAAATAATTTTATGTGGACCTTATCAATGAATTCTGTACGCCAGAGAGGCTCAAATATCGAATTAGAAAAACGAAATGACAAAATATTTTGTAAAACTTCTTTTGCCAAATAATGATCTATGCGGAAAATTTGTTCTTCTTTGAAAAGTTTTGAAAGAAGTTTATCAAGAGTGCGCGCCATCGTAATGTCATTACCAAAAGGTTTTTCTATAAGAACTCTAGTCCAGCCAAGACCCTGTGCACACGGTTTTGATAAACCAGACTCGGATATTTGCCTAAGGATGCCTTCATAAAGATTGGGAGGTACAGAAAGATGGAAAAGTTTGTTAGAACACTGACCCCATCGATCATCAATCACCTTCAACTTCCCCATCAACCGAACATATGATTCGCTTTGATCAAAAAATCCTTGTTCGTATGAAATATGATCAAAAAAGTGCTTTATATCCTCTTCTTTGAATTGTCCGGGACGAACATTAAGTCTCTCACGAATAAATTCTCGAAATCCTTCCCGACTAAACGGTCGGCGCGAAAATCCAATCACCGCAAAACGAGTTGGTAATAACTTCTTAGAATATAAAGCTAATAGCGCCGGTAAAAGTTTTCTACTTGCCAAATCTCCAGTAATACCAAAAATAATAAAAATTGTGGGATGAAGAGCGGCAGTTTGATCAGAGACTGGCTTTTCTATCAAAATCGGCTTGTTTGTAAAGCTCATGTGTCTATTCTATCATGAAAAATTAGAGATCCTCTCCCCATTCAACCCACTTGGGATATAAGACTCCAGAAATATAAACGCAGGGTAAAATAATCAATGCGGAAATACCCCAAAGTCCGACAGAGATAAGTTTTGGTAAAATACCCCAAACAAAAGAAAACATCTCTTTCCAAACATCTAATAGTCCTGTAAAAATTTCTTCAAAAATTGGCATAGGAAAATATGTTAGCGCATTTGAACACTGGGTGCAAGTTGAAAAACATAAGCTTCAAGGTGAACTGTCCTATATATTTGGTACTACCAGCCAATTTGAAGATGATATGCAACAGGATTTGCGGCTTGAGCTATGAATGTGTAATTTCCCTTTTGAGTCGGTACACCCTCTAGAAAAGGATTTGGACCACACACATCACCTATAACATTGTTGTTATCTGTGCAATTTCTTTCTTTAACATTAATCGTCAAACCTGGCGGCAAACTCTTTGAATCTACAACCACATTCAAATTGTCTTGGTTTATTGCAACAGTCAAAGGAATGGTGTACTGAGTCCCAACAAATCCTCTAGGTAAATCGATCACTCTTATTGTCTGAGTGGTGGGTTGATTTGAATTACTAGCTGTAATAGATGGCTGAGATTTACTATTTATATATAAAATACCTATAACAATAGCCAACATGGCTATAACAACTATCCCTGCTAGAGAATATACGTGCTCCTCTTTTTCATTAAGCTTCTTAGGTAAAATATGTGGATTTAAGGCTGTCATACTATTAGCATAATTATACTCCGAATAAAAATCTTGTGTAGACACACTAAACACAAACTGTGGATAAGGGAGCCTCGCAACGCGAGGCGTACACTTACGCAAAGCTAAGGGAGCCTCGCAACGCGAGGCGTACACTTATACAAATCTTGTAATAAAGAAAATCAAGATAATACCCAAAATAGTAAGACCAATAGTTGAAAATGAACTATGTTTGCTATGAGCTTCTGGTAAAATATCACTAGCTCCAATATAAAGTAGAAATCCAGCAAAAAAACCTAGGTATAAAACAAGAAAATACTCTGGCACATGAAAGAACATTGTTGCTACTACACCCACGATTGGTGCTAGAGCATCTAGCAGTAAAAACTTTCTAGCTCGACTGACAGTATTGTTATTATTCAATAAAAGTCCAACTGTATTCATGCCATCAGTAAAATCATGAGCTATAACAGCGACTGCGACGAGCAAGCCAACTTTGGAACCAACTTGAAAACCTAGTCCAATAGCAACACCGTCCATCAAACTATGACCAGCCAAAGCCAGAGCTGAAGCGATTCCAACATGAGGATGTTTGTGATCTGAATATTCATCTTCATGAGAGTGATGCAACAATATGGATTTTTCTAATATATGAAATATAAGAAAACCTAAGACAACTGCAACCATTACGCTAGTAATGTTAAATCCATTTTCTTTTATTAAACCGATAATTTCTGGAAAAATATCGAAAAATACGACACCGAGGAGTACGCCAGCCGTAAAACCCATTAACTTGTGTAAATGTTCTTTGTTTTTTATAGAAAACAAACCTCCCAAATAGGTTGAGAGGAATGTTCCCAGAGATAATAAGACAGCTTCCATGTCTATATTATATCGTAAATTGAGATTAAGTGATAATTATCTACCGTAACCGTAAGAATAATTATTGCTTATGTAACGATAAACTGGATAAGGATTATAGATACCATAGTAAGGATTAGTGTATCCGTAATTTCCCCCATAATTATAGTTGCCACCGTAGTTATAATTACCACCGTAGTTACAACCGCAATTATATCCGTAGTTGCCGTAATTACTGTAGTTACCATAGCTACCGCCGTAATTGTAATTATTACCGCCATAGTAACCACCGCCATAATTTCCAGCATATCCATAGTTACTTCCGTAATTATTTCCGTAGTTGCCATATGAGCTACCATAATTACCGTAACCGTAAGATGAACCCATTTGAGCATGAGCAGAAGTAGGAATAAATAGTATGAATCCAAACACAGCTATAATACCTGTAGAAATGGCCACGACTATATTGTTTTGTATATTTTTCATTTGT
>CAIVGA010000033.1 GCA_903905325.1 uncultured bacterium | reverse complement strand
CGAGGTCACAACTTGTGACCTCGGGTTTCACAGATACTACACACCTTACAGAAGGCAACTATGCCATTGTTGCCAATATTCCTTACTACATAACTGGAGCTATCCTTAGAAAATTCCTAGAAAACTCGCCGAGACCAAATCGAATGATTCTTTTGGTTCAAAAAGAGGTGGCTGAACGAATGGTCGGGCGCGGAAACAGTCAGGGCAAGCGCTCGTCTGGACAAGGTAAACCTAGACCAAAAAAGGAAAGTTTGCTCTCCATATCCGTCAAAGCCTTTGGTACACCTCGTATTGTGGCCATCGTACCTAGAGGAGCTTTTGTACCACCACCAACAGTTAATTCTGCCATAATCGCCATAGAAAACATATCAAACAAGAATTTTCTAGAAAATACCCAGAATTCTACAAAAAACGGCTCACCAGAGCCATCTATTGAAAGGTTTTTTGACATATTGCACGCTGGATTTGCTCACAAAAGAAAGGTTTTAATCAGGAATCTTGAAAATACAAAGGGGGGTATATTTTCCGGTCCTTCAGGCCACGCAAAGCTACAAAAAATTTGGACTGACATGAAACTGTCAGAAAAAATACGCGCGGAAGATGTAACTTTGGACCAGTGGCTTGAAATCGCAAAAAGGTTTTAATTCTAATCATACAACCAAAGTTGCCGCAATAAGTAATCAACAGCCTAAATCCTATAGACTTTGCTATAATTATCGAAGCATTATACCCATGCTTCGACCACGAAAACAAACAATAGTAATATCCGTGGCATGCCTGATTGTCGTACTTGGTGTCGCTGTGTACGTCTACTATCCAATGTGGAAAAATTCACAAAATTCAGCCCACTCAAAAAGCTTGGCACTAGGTGTTACAACATCAGCAAACATGCAAACTATTTCTACCAGTACAGATAGCGACTGGCAGAAGACGTTTTTTAGTTTGCCGAGTATTACTCGCGACGGGGCAAGCACGACAGCATCGTCTACTGCACCAGAAAATCTCACCCAGACCGATGTTTTGGGGAGAAACTTCTTTATGGCATACACCCAACTCAGGCAAGCAGGTCTCAGTAGTGATCCAGATTCAGTAAATAAAGCAGCGGCACAACTCGCTGATGATGCGGCGGCACAACTTAGACAACAAAAAATATATACTTTGTTGGACATAAATGTTTCCCAAATAAACACAGCCGCAGCCATACAAGCTTACGCCGTAACCGGACAAAAGATTCTCGCCACTCTACCTCCACCAGAAGAAGCTACTATTGCTACCAACGCCCTTGAAAGTAGAAACTATGATGAACTTAAAAATATCGACCAAATAATATTGGCCTATCAAAACGCTTTGAAAGAATTGATAACTATGCCAGTACCATCACTTTTTGCATCTGATCATGTAAATCTAGTAAATGCTATTAGCATGGAAGTTTTTGATGCACAAGGTTTACGTCAGGTTGATATAGACCCTGTAAGAGGATTGGCGGCACTGAGCCAAGAATTGACTGCTATGCAAGGTATAATAGATTCTGTACAGAACATCCAAAAATCTTTAGTCTCAGCTGGTATTTTGTTTCAATAAACAAAAATGAAATATTTTTATTCAAAAAACTACAAAAAAGTCACTTCAGTCCTAATGCTCATTTCTGTATTGATTGGTCTTTCAGCACCACTGCTTTCTGTTCCTTCTACCGCGTCTGCTGGAGGATGGCCCACTTGGACGACCTTGAACACTGCTCCAACTGAAATAATAAAGACGGTAAATAGTACAATGACGAATATCAAGAATTTTGTATTGGATCGTCTGGCATACGTAATCGCAAAACAAATCTTGCACCAAATAACTGCTAGTGTTATTTCTTGGATTAATTCTGGCTTCAAAGGTAGTCCGTCTTTTCTTACAAATCCAGAAACATTTTTTATGAATGTTGGTGATCAGATAACAGGGGCATTTATACAAGATACCGGAATACTAAAAGGTCTGTGTTCTCCTTTTTCATTAGACATCCGTCTTTCTTTGGCCTTAAACCAAGTCCAATTCAAAAATGATCCTTATACATGTACATTCAAAACAATAGCAAAAAACGCACAAAATGCAGATATCACACTGAATGGAACAAGCATAAAAGGCTTCGTGGAAGGGGATTTCTCAAAAGGTGGTTGGCCAGCATTCATCACTATGACAACCCAGCCTCAGAACAATGCTTATGGAGCATGGCTTACAGCCAATAGTGATTTACAATTTACTATCAATTCTCAAACAGCAAAAGCTAAAGCAAACATAAGTATAGGTCAAGGTTTCATGAACTTTGAAAAGTGTGATCCTGCACCAGCAGGTGCCACATATACAAATTCGGTAACTGGCGCGCAAGATATCGCACCACCAATAATGCAAAATACATTGGGCAGCAGCTTAACAGGTTTAGAAAACAATAGTTATGGTTCACAATCCATAAATAGTCAAATGGCACAAGCGGCAGCGATGTCACCAACTACTGTTAGAATCGATCCTGGTGTTGGTTCGGCTGGAAATCAAGTTTGTCACACAGAAACTCCCGGCTCCATAATCGCTGGTAAACTTTCCAAAAACCTCAACACAGCGGAGACACAACTCGAACTTGCCAATGACATCAATGCCATTATAGATGCTTTAGTTTCTCAACTTGCAACCCAACTCCTCGGCGGTCTAGTTTCTATGAGTAAAGGTTCTGGCGGCAAACCTTCATACACTACAAGATTATTCATCGACTCCGTAACAAAAAATAAGGCCGTTGCTACTGCGGAAGCTGGCGTGCAGGCGACTATCATTGATCCTGTACAACAGTACAAAGATACTTACGATACGGCCGTATCCAATTTAACATCATCGCAAAACAGCCTTAAGGCAGCTCAAGTTTGTCTAACTAATACAAAAATTCCTGCACTACAGACTTTGATAGCTCAATATCAAAATCAACCTTATTACACTAGCTATGTGTACACATTACAAGGTCTGTTGGTAGATGCACAAACAAAAGTTACAAACATAAACAACAGCCTCACTAACCAGCTGACACCAATGCTTACTGATTTGACTACAAAACAAACTTCTGCCACCACTGATTTACAAAATATCCAAACAATAGGTACTGGTGCCAACACCACAACGACATTTACGTCAGGACAAAGCGCAACTATAACTATAGGATCACCTACAACTGTCATATTTAATAACTCTTTTACCGACGGAACACCTATTATCTTCTCAACAACAGGAAACCTACCAACTGGAATAACTGCTGGTACTACTTATTATGTAATACCAAGTAGCTTAACTTCTAGTTCCTTTGAATTCTCAAGCTCTGTTGGTGGTAGTCCGGTAAACACGTCTGGTACACAAAGTGGGGCACAATCTATATCGATAGGATGCGCACCAAATGAGGTTTGTTACGATACAATGGCGCACTCCATTTTAGATTCTACTTCTCCAGGAGGGGAAACAACGGCGGCATTGCAGGCTCAGCTTGACTCACTAACAAATGGTGGTGCACAAAGTGTTGCAAGTATCACTGCATCCAGAAAAGGGGAGGCTGATTCAGATCTCACAAATACCAACAACATGGTAGGAACATTAAACCAGCTTTCAGCTTCAGCAATGACTGCTTGTACCGCACCAATTCCAACAGTCACACCTACAGCGCTTGGTTTTACTACCGTAGTTTCTCCTACACCAATTACCGTCACAACTGCAACTCCACCATTAGCCATCTCCTCTGTAACAGCATCATCTTTAGGCACAAATGGATCATTACTTACTATAAATGGAACAGGCTTCACTGGCGCCTCAAGAATCACGTTAACTAGTAGTGCTGTTACATTATTGTCCGGAGCCGCCAACCCTGTCACTACTCAATATGTTAGCTCCACAACACTTCAAGCCTCAGTTCCAGATTTCAGTGGCTTTGGTCTATCTAGTCTTCCAGTATCCGTAACGGTTACCGACAACGGAGTAATTAGTAATTCTCAGAGTCTAACCCTCAAAGCATCACCATAAACCAATGAAGAAAAACCACATTAACATAGGTCTCGCCATATTTGCCGCCATCATTGTGGCGATAATACCTATGCATATGGCGCATGCTGGAGTATCGAACGGTATTTTTGGTATTGGCGACATAGCTATTGGTGCAGTTTTGAATTTTGTATCCTTTTTGGTACAGATAGTTTTTGAAATTGTTGCGTGGATACTTGCCCTACAAGGAGCATTGCTCAACATGTCTATTGTTCTCACCATGGGAATAAAAAGTTTTTTAGCTGGTGCACCAGGAGTTTATATCGTATGGCAAACTTTGAGAGATTTGTCTGGAATGTTTGTTATATTTGCTCTTCTTTTTGCTTCATTCAAAGTTATCTTAGGACTCGATGACAAAGTTGGCTCCTTAATTACACACGTAGTTATAGCTGGTATCCTCATAAACTTCAGTTTCTTTATCACAGGGGCTCTGATTGATGCTTCCAATATTGTTTCTTTGTCTATTTACAACCAAATGATTCCGGCTGGCCAGTCATGTGATAGCTCGACGATGGCTATCCAACTTAAGTGTCTAGCAGTAGGATTTACTACGTCTGGTGCTCAAAACAAAGGCGGAGTTTCAGCCTTAGTCATTCAATCGATGAAAGTTCAGAGTCTTTTAAATCCTCAAGTTGCCGCTGTTGCTAACACAAAAGGAATAACGGCAACCGTCACAAAAATTATACTAATGCAAGTTATTAGTATAATAATAATGGCAATAACTGGTCTTAGTTTTGTTATTGCGGCGTGTGCCTTCATTGTGCGCACCGTGCTACTACTATTCTTATTAGCCTTCTCTCCTGTATGGTTTGTATCAATGATTTTTCCGGGTTTGAAAGCGTCTGTGTCTGATAAGTTTTGGAATGCGCTCAAGAGTCAACTTATCTTTATGCCAGCTTATCTCCTCATGTTGTATGTGGCTTTAAGGGTAATTTCTAGTATGGGAAATATTTTAGGAGATGTATCATCTGTACAAAACCTAGCGACAGGAAGTGCTGTTCCCCTCGGTAGTGTGTCAGTTATACTCATCAACTATGCTTTTGTGGCAATCATGTTGAACCTTCCACTTTTGGTGGCAGCGTCTCTCAATAGTTCATTAAGTAAGTTCTCTGGGAAATATAGTGCTCAAGCAGTTATGGGTAAAATTGGAAGTAAGGCTGGTCAGTATGCAAAGTGGACAGGAGGAAGAGCTGCTGGTTTTGTTGGCACACGCACTGCTGGAGCAGTTGCGGGTAATCTTGACAAAGCATTGTCAAATACAAAACTCGGAAATTCCCTGCTTGGCAAAGATATTAGATCTGTTACTACCGGGAAGCTGGCAAAGGCAAAGATGGGTGCTGCCAGATCGTATGAAGAGAGAGCCAAGGAACAGAAAGAGGTTGATAAAAAGAATAGAGAAATTACTAGACACAATCAACTCACGGCTCATCTGGCAGGTAAACCTTTGCCTGGTAGTAAGTCTGTCAAAGAAATCATTGGTTCTATGAACGAAAAAGAGAAGTTGGCTCTTGGAGCAAAAACATTAGGCCACGAACTTGTTATTCCACACCTTAAAGGATCCGATTTTGATGCTATAAGAAAAGATGAGGAAAACTTCACTGATGATGATAGAGAAAATGTTGCTAAGAGTCGTACAAAGATATTAGATGATGCCATGAATTCTGTACCTCCAAACACACCAGTAATAAAGAACATGATCGAGAGCATGGATGGAAAAGACTTACTTAAGCTTGATGGTACTGCAGGCAGACCTAATATAACGAATTGTCTTATTGTCGAATACCTAAAACCATCACAACTGAAGGTACTCCAAGACGAAGGTCTTGACCCTGTCAAAATGAGAAACATAGGTCACCAAATCGATTCATGGCCAACGGCACACCGTTCACAGGGTTATGTGAGAGATAATGACAAATCTTGGTTATAATAATATAAAAACATATGACAACATGGCAAGAAAAGATGAAGGAGATCGTTAAATCAACCATGACATACGGTTTAGTGAAAGACATTGGACAAAAATTTTCTCTTGATCTAGATCAGTTAGGAGAGTTAGACGCAGAAATAAGAAATGTATTATTGGGAGTCACGAAATCTGAGAATTTTACTAAAAATATTAGAGGAAAACTAGAGATTGAATACACCGTTGCCCAGTCTATAACAAAAGAAGTTAATGAGAAAATTTTGGAGGTTATAAAAGAAAAAATCAAAAAAGAAACTAGCAAAGACTCCCAATCTGTCACAGATCTCGAACGCATAGGTGGTTTCACTATAGAAAAAGAAGATATGGCAAACAGTAACGACACGACAAATGAAGGTATGTATGTAGAAAAGCGCCCAGAAATCCTCGCTGGACTAGAAAATCCACCAACATCCGATGCACTTGTTGATCACTTACTCACAATACCTACTATTATTCCACCAGAACACATAACATCTAGTCCACTTACCAAATCAGACGTAACTGCTACACCTACACCAAAACCAACATCTGACCCATACAAAGAACCGATTAATTAATCTGTTGTGGTATAATATTGGCAATGCGCTTTCAAGTTCCTCAATTCATCGAAGTCGAAGACAAGATCTTCGGACCACTAACTCTAAAACAGTTCATATATTTGGCTGGTGGGGGAGGACTATCTTTCGTTGTATATGCTTTTACAAATAGTCTACTAGTATCAGCATTACCGATCATAGTTATTATGTCCGCCTCAGCAGCATTAGCCTTCTACAAAATCAACAAACGTCCACTCATTCTGGTCTTGGAATCAGCTTTCAAATATTATATTGGAAACAAACTATATCTATGGAAGAAAGAAAACAAAGCACCGACAGCAACACCTGATGCTGATACAATGAACAACTACAGCACAGTTGTCGTTCCAAAAATTGCAGCAAGTAAATTGAAAGATCTGACATGGAGTCTGGATGTACAAGAAAGTATATATTCGAAAGAGAGTCAAAAATAATATGGCAAAAAAACAGCAGACAACTCAAGACTTCGTCACAGTGAAAGAAATTCGCGACGGAGTTGTCATACTCAAAAACGGTGGTATGAGATCGCTTGTTCTAGCATCTTCTCTCAACTTTGCTCTCAAATCATCGGATGAACAAACTTCCATATTGATGCAATTTCAAAACTTCCTAAACTCTTTGGATTTCTCTATACAGATTTCTGTAATGTCCAAAAAGCTAGATATCAGGCCATATCTCGCCCTTTTGGAAGATCGTCAAAAAGAGCAATCTACAGAACTTATGAAAATGCAGGTAAAGGAGTATATAGAATTCATAAGAACATTCGTAGAAAATACAAATATTATGACAAAAAGTTTCTTTGTGGTTGTACCGTATGATCCACCTATTATGAATGTTGGCAATAACCCAATGACTAAAATGTTTCCAGGGAAAAGTACGCAGGCAGAAAAAAATACAGCGTCAGATGAGAAGTTTGCGGAATATCGCAGTCAACTAGAGCAACGTGTCGCCACCGTAGAACAGGGACTAGTTCGCTGTGGTATTCGTTCTGCAGAACTTGGCACAGAAGAAGTGGTAGAATTACTGTACAAGATTTTTAACCCAGGAGACACAGAGAAGCCAATTCAGCTAAATTAGCCAAGCGCGCACTGCGAAATCAAAAAACATGTCAATATTTTCAAATATAGGAAAAATGTTAGGGAAAAAAGAGAAACAGTCTCCTATTGTTTCCATATTGCCACAAGAAATATATCAGGCTGGTGTTCTTGATCTCAAAGATGTTATTGCGCCATCCGCTCTCAAAGTTAGCCCAAAAGAACTTAACCTTGGAGAAAAAATCGGTAGAACATTGTTCGTCATTTCATATCCACGCTTCTTGGAAGAAAGTTGGTTTGCTCCCATCATCAACCTAGACAAAGTTTTCAACGTTTCCGTCTTTATTCACCCTATTGATACAGCAAAAATCCTTCACCATTTCCAAAAGAAAGTGGCAGAAGTACAAAGCCAGATCTCAACAAGGGAAGAGAAGGGTCTTGTGCGTGATCCTGCTCTGGATACTGCTTATCAGGACCTTGAGGCTCTACGCGATCAGCTTATGCAAGCACAGGAACACCTTTTTGATGTGGGTATTTACATAACTATTTTTGCTGATTCAAACCAGGAACTAGACAAGCTTGAATCTGAGATAAAATCAATCCTAGAGTCAAAGCTTATTTACGTCAAACCAGCTCTTTTCCAACAAGAACAAGGCTTTAAGAGCGTTATTCCATTATGTGATGACCAGCTCGATGTACATTCCAAACTCAACTCATCGCCACTATCTAGTCTTTTTCCATTCGTGTCATTCGACCTTACCTCCAACAAAGGTATTCTTTACGGTATCAATAGACACAACTCTTCTCTAGTTCTTTTCGACCGTTACACAGATCTTCCAAACTACAACTCCGTAACTTTTGCTGTAGCTGGTGCAGGTAAATCTTACTGCACAAAGCTAGAAATTCTACGTACTTTGATGTTCGATACAGACGTCATCGTGCTAGACCCAGAAAGGGAATACGAGTACATGGCTGAAGCTACAGGTGGTAAATATTTCAACATTTCTCTCAACTCCGAACACCACATCAATCCTTTTGACCTTCCAATTCCACGTGAAGATGAGTCTGCTTCTGATGTTCTACGTTCAAATATCATCAACCTCGTCGGTTTGTTCCGCATCATGTTGGGTGGTCTTTCCCAAGAAGAAGACGCTATTATAGACCGAGCTATTTCTGAGACTTACGCCCTGAAAGATATAACGGCTGAATCAGATTTTCGTAGTGTTGAACCACCACTTTTGTCAGACTTCGAGCTTGTGCTCGCTGGCATGGAAGGAGCCGACTCATTGGTAGAACGTCTCACAAAATATACAAAAGGAACTTGGTCCGGCTTCATCAATCGACCATCGAACGTAGACATAAACAAGAAATTCGTCGTGTTTTCATTGCGTGATATGGAAGATGAGCTCAAACCAGTCGCCATGTATATCGTCACGCACTTTATCTGGAACTCTGTGCGTAAAGTTCTCAAGAAACGTTTGCTCGTAGTGGATGAGGCATGGTGGATGATGAAATCAGAAGACACAGCTTCATTCTTGTTCGGTATTGCCAAAAGATGTCGTAAATATTTCCTTGGGCTAGCCACCATCACACAAGATGTGGATGACTTCTTGAATTCACCCTATGGTTTGCCTATTTTGACCAACTCTTCAATTCAGATTCTACTCAAACAAGCCCCTACGGTCATAGATCACGTGCAGAAGACGTTCAATCTTACAGATGAAGAGAAATATTTGTTGCTAGAATCAGATGTTGGAGAAGGAATGTTCTTTGTTGGTCTCAAACACGTCGCAATAAAAATCGTTGCTTCATACACAGAAGACCAAATCATCACAACAAACCCAGAACAAGTTATGCAAATCCAGCGTGCAAAGAAAGAACTAGAAGCAGCAGGGCAGTAGAGGTGGGAAGAGATGGTATGCAAGGGAAAATAACGATAAGCCATGCGAGAAATTTGTATTCAGCCCGAAATACTAAAAGCCATGAGGCTATCCGTCCAAGAGGTGGCTGTTTTGAATATATTAATGACAAGTAAAAATCTTCGTGGTTTGTATGCCAGTCGAGTAGCAAAAAATGTCAACATAAGTAATAAAATTGTGCGACGTATATTGGTTGATTTGGAAAAATGTGGAGTTGTGATTAAGGTGTCAACTGGTGACAATGTTCGACCAAGATGGAAATATAAAAAGGGATTAGACCGGTTCGAAACGCGACGAGGGCGTCGCCTTAGGTTTTCTAAACAGATAGCCATGTGTGCCGAGGAAGAATTTGATTCGAATGAGATGCCATCAAAAATTTAAGTATTGAGCTACATAAAAAGTGTGAAGTGGGTATATAACACAAGAGAGATAACGTGAAGAGGGGATATGCGTGGATATGTAGTGTTTACTACCTACGAAGATTGGGCCCTCAGTGGGCTCAATTTTATAAGCAAGCAAAGTATCCTTTTCCCTCCCAAGCTGTCAAACATAACCAGATGTAAAAACCTCCACCAAATAACCTCGCATGTTATAATGTTTAACGTCATGGCTTCGAAAATCAAAAAATCAGAATGGGTGATTTTGTTTGTAACGGCTGGAACTATTGATGTATTACAGTGGGCAATTGATTTTATTCCCGGTTTTGGAGAAGCGGCAAATGAGATCCTTGATCCACTATTGGGTGTAGGATTGGGTGTTTATTTCCAGTTTCGTGGAGTAAATATAATCACTAATGTAAAACGCATGCTCTCTCTTGTTGGGGGAACGCTTGCAGAAAACCTTACTGCCTCTGTAGCTCCGGCTTGGTTTTTTGATGTTTGGTACATTCATAGTGATGTGAAGAATGAGGAAGCGGAGACTCAGGCACAAAAAGATCAGGAGAACATGTTGCAGAATAACATTAATCAACCACTCAACGACGGCGGCATGCGATCACCAAATCAGACACTTAATGGACAACGGGTAATGGCTAATGTAACAAATAGTAACCAAAGAAAACCTCAAGCACCATTGTACGGTGGTGCTAGTGGACGCGTTGGCATAGGGGTAGCAAGGGGACGAGCAAATAAATAAAGTTAATAACTCACATGCAAGTTTCCATTAAAATGCTAAAATAAAGCGCAATGAAGACTCTTCGTACTTTCTTTATATTAACTCTAACTATCACAGCTATTACCGGCTTTTCTTTTTCCAGTACCATTCACGCACAAAGTATTCCAGATGCTGTCAGTACTATAACTTTATCATCATCACCAGAAAATCCAGCTCCTGGGGACTCTGTCACTATCACAGCAGTTAGTTATGTAATTGATATAAATACAGCTAATTTGGTTTGGGTGGTTGGCGGTGTTCAAAAACAAAAAGGTATTGGTGTCACAACACTGACAATAAAAGCCCCTCCTCTGGGAAAAACAACAACCGTATCTGTACTAGGTTCTCTCCAGACTGGTCAGCAAATATCAAATAGTATCGACATAAAATCCGGAGAAATAGATATGATAGTTGAAACAGATGGTTACGTGCCACCATTTTTCTTAGGAAAAATTCTACCGGTTTACCAAAATGTTGTACGTATGATCGCAATACCACATCTCGCAAATTCTTCAGGTGTTGAATATGATCCTGCTACTCTTGTATATAAATGGACCGCAGATACTGGCACGGTTTTGAGCGACCAGTCTGGTTATGGAAGACAGTATATAGATATACCAGGCTCTCTAGTCCCGCGAGCATACTCTCTAACGGTTGATGTAACAACCAGAGATGGAACCAATCAAATAAGCGGAACTGCCTCTGCAATTCCCCAAGCACCATCAGTCACTTTTTACACAGTAGATCCACTATATGGACCTTTATATAACCGATCTATAGGCGACTCTTTGTATATCGGTTCTCAAAAAGAAACTTCCGTTATCGCAGTACCATTTGGTTTGAACTACATTGCTAGCGCTGCCAGTAATATATTAAGAAGTTGGATGATAAATGATGTCGATCACCCAGAATTGGATTCTGGAGATATTGTTGTACTACGTGCTCCAGACGGAGCATCTGGATCATCTAATATTACACTGACAATGAGTAGTCAAAATAATATCCTGCAAAGATTAAGCGGTGCATTCACAGCAAATTTCCAATAAAATGAAAAAAAATACATTAAATAAGTGGCCCTGTTTGCTAGCAATCATCTTAATTATTTTAATGATGTCTATCGAAAAGACAGAAACAGTCAAAGCACAAATTTCAAATTTGGGCGGCATCACCAGTGGCACCAGTGGTCAAACTGTATTTCTGAATAATGGTATTATTTCAACTTCTCCTGCACAAGTAACAAGTCCAAACAGTATTGGTGTTCCAAATGCTAATAACACCGTTGTTTCTCCAACACCAGTGATACCAGACACAACAAATGCCCCCCGTTATACTGGTCCCAATGTTACCCCAACTGATTCTGCTCCTATAGTCGGTAATAACATCACCACATACACCACACTATCACCATTACCTTGTATTTCTAGCCCAACAGTTACTTGTAGTGGTGGTAATGGTTCTTTAATGAATGAGGTAGACATTAATGGCTACGTACAAAAAATGTTCAACTTGTTCATAGCTTTAGCCGGTGTAGCAGCTGTATTTATGCTCGTACTAGGAGGTTTCGAATACATGACAACAGATGCTTTCCAAGGAAAAGAGAACGCCAGAGCACGGTTATCGAACGCTGTGAAAGGACTCTTGCTTGTTTTGTGCTCATTTTTAATTTTAAGAACGATTAACCCTAAATTGGTAGATATACCAAATGGGTTGGTGGCGCCGTTGGGGATAAAAGAGAATGATGCTACTCAAAATGCTTTGGGGGGAATAAACTTACTTCAATCACAAATAGATCAAAACAATGCTACAGCCGTAGCCCAACTAGCCCAAGCACAACAAGCTGCCAGCCAGGCAGCTGCAGCTTATACACAACAAGCAGCCTTGTGTGATCAACTCGCCCAAAGCATTGGTGCCCCAACTGGGCAAGACGCCGAGGGCTGTGCCGCCATGGCACAAAATGCATCAGCCTTGGGTGGGCCGGCGGCAGTAGCTATTGCAAATCAAATGACAATTGCGCAAGATCAAGAGACGACACAACTAACAACCGCATCGGTGGCAACGGCACAATCATTAATGAGTTCAGAAAATAGTACGTTTGACTCATCAATTAAAGGAAATACGGACTTAACAAGTATAAACAATCGTATAAATACAGAGCTTAAAAAAATAGACTATATTGCTGCAACCCAACAACCCCCAGAGTCATTATCTGGCACTTTAACGATACCCGCGGGAAATACCAATAGCACTCAAGTAGGAATCACTCAGCAAGCAGCATTATCTAAGGCAAATATTGAACTTGATGGGGTTCAACAAATGTTAAGTGCTAATTCAAGCTGGAGCAATCCTAGTTGGACTTCACTTACGCAAGACAATACAATTTTAGGTGTAATACCAAATGGACGAGCTGACACATATACAACAGTAAAAGATTATATTACTGCTGCTCAAGCAAATCTTGATAGTGTTAAAAATAATGGACAAATAACGCAGGATCAAATTGATCAAATGCAAACAAAAATCAACGCTGTAAAATCGATAGTAAATAAACAAGTAGGCCCAAATAGTCAATTATAAACTATTTCCATGACCAACCGCACACTCATAATCATATTGTCAGCCATCGTCATCATAGCCATTGGTTTTGGTGCATTTTGGTTTATGTCTCATAACGAGTTTGGGCAATCCACCACAGGAATAGCCACAACCTCTCCTTTATTTGTACCCCTGAATCGTCCCGGACAATCTGTGACTGGCAAGAATGGCCAGAGTGGCAATACAAACAACAACACTTACGCCACAACCTCTAGTCCTGTAGGACAAATTCCAGTTCTTAGACTTTTGAGCAACACCCCGATTGGTGGATACGCCGCCAGTACTACTGCTTCTACAACAGTGGTACATTGGATTGATCGTGGTCGTGGAACAATATATGAAGCTAAGGAAAATTCTTTAAATATAACTACGCTTTCAACTACGATTTTGCCACGCATATATACGAGTGTCTGGAACACAAACATATCAGCTTTTGTCGGGATGATGCTTCCAAATAATACGTCGGCCCCATCTACTGTGTATGCAGCTCTATTGGCACCAGCGATTGCACCAGTAGCAAGCACAACGTCTACCATATCTACCATATCTACCACGGCGCCTTATAATCTAAAAGGAAAACAGCTTCCAGCCAACACAATAGCCATCGCCGTATCTCCAGCAGGAGACAAAATATTCTTCTTGGTAAAAGAGGGGATCGGTTCATCTGGCTACACCGCCAACTTTGACGGAACTAAGGTTGTAAAAATCTTCACAACTCCATTAACACAAATCAACGTCGAGTGGCCCGTTAGCAACATTATTGCCATAACAACAAAGGGTAATTCTACGATGGGCGGCTTCCTTTACTTCGTGAATCCTACAACTGGTGTTTGGAAAAAGGTTCTTGGTCCTTACAACGGTATGAGTACTCGTGTAAGCCATGATGGAAAGCATGTCATCGTCTCAATAACAGGACAAAACAATGATGTGGTCACAGACATATACACCGTCGCAACCAATTCCGGTGTCACGGCTTTGATAAACACCTTGGCAGACAAATGTGCTTGGGGTAATTTCTATAAAGATCTTGTTTACTGTGCAGTGCCTTTCCAGCCCGTCTCAGGAACGTATCCTGATGATTGGTATACAGGATCACTTTCAACGGTTGATAAGATGTGGTCAGTAAATGCTACTACAGGAGAAGTTCATATGGTTGGACAAATTATTGGCCAAGCTGACAGAGTTATAGACGCCTTTAACCTCAGTTTAGACAGTAAAGACACTTACTTATTCTTTATGAACAAAAACGATCTATCATTCTGGTCACTCGACTTAGTGAGAAGCTAAAACTTGATGTGTCTTTTGCGTATATAGAGCTCTTGTCCGAGAGTAAACAGGGTACTAACTGACCAATATATCGCGATAATAGAAGCGGCTTGAGGAAATCTGGAAGGAATAATCCAATACGTAGAAGCAAAGGCTAAAAAAGGCATTAAATATTTCATTTGGTTGTTCATGGAAGTGGCAAAATCAACCTTAGCCGGTCCGGTTAGTGTTTTTCCACTCACGTCTTTCATTACTAAAGGAGTATTTTTAGCAATGTGGCGTTGTTGATGTGACGCGAGAGAATAATGAAGTTGAAGAAATTGAATTACTCCAGTTAAAAGAGAGAGAATTAGACTTTTTCCTAAGATATTTATACCGAGAAGGGTAGTGCTCGCTGCTGGAGCGTGAATAAAACTATAAAGAAGGGTTGGTTCGACGTTTGGAATTATCTTATAAAAAACTGAGATAAGGGCTAGGAGAATAGGAAGTTGAATAAAAAGCAAAAGAACACCAGAAAAAGGTTTTACTTTATGTGTTTTATACAGCTCCATCATCTTCTTTGCTTGAGTCTGCTTGTCATTAGCATATTGGACCTTAATCTTGTTCAATTCGGGCTCTACCTGTTTCATGCGCACCTGTGTGAGAAGAGCACTCTTGGAAAGAGGAAACAGAATCAGACGGACAATTATAGTAAACAGGATTACAGCAAGTCCTACGTCTATTCCCGGGATTCCCATAAGAAAAACGAGGCTATTATACAGGGGGAGAAAGATAAATTGATTATACATGGTAAAGGGGGGTATTAGATAGCTTTTAAGGTTGTAAGTGGCACTCTATCACATTTTGGTTGTTTTGAGAATTTTTTAAGCAAGACTATATTCTACCCACCACCATATCAACTAAAGCACACCAACCTTCAGAAAGGACGCCCCTATTTGTTTTTTAAGTTCAAACAAAGAAAACTTCTCTGATCTATTTTTTGCAAAAATCGCTACGAGGGATCCGTTTTTTACTTGATTAATTAAACAATAAGAATTACTGCCAGATTCACAACCTTTTAAACCAAGCACTTCATAAATCCTCCTCCTAAGGAAGTTTCTTCCAACCGCAGTTTTTGCAACTTTCTTTGAAACAACTACGGCAAATTTGGCTGGTTTGTCGATAGGTCTTATAGTAGAAACACCTCCATTTAGGGCCCGCACAGTAAACAGTGCTGTATGTGCCACTTTACCATCTTTCAAAACGCGCTCTAATTGAGACGTTGTGAGTCGTTGGGATTTTTTAAGCATAAAATTGGCGTAGCTCGCCAAAAGTTATTTAACAGCAATACGCTTGCGTCCTCTAGCACGTCTCTTTGCGAGAACCTTACGTCCACCTGGAGTTTTTGAGCGAACACGAAAACCGTGACTCTTCGAGCGCTTTCTTTTCTTTGGATTATATGTGAATGACATGCGAACACCATAACATACTAGAGATATCTTTGCAAAACTATAGATCTTTTTTTAACAAGTCAATTTTGTCCACAACTTATCAACAGTTTTTTCGACTTTGCGCAAGATTTGCAAATTTCAAAACAAGTATATACTAGTCCTACCTATGAATGATCACGTAAAACTCTGGGAAAGCGCTCTAGTAGAGATAGAAACAGCCGTATCGCGTGCAAACTTCTCAACTTGGTTCAAAGAAACACGTATCATAAAGGAACAAGATGGTGTTATATATCTCGGAGTACCAAATTCATTTACTCAACAATGGCTCAATAAAAAGTTTCATAACTCAATTTTGAAAATTCTCCGCCAAGCAAACGAGCAAGTGCGCGCACTTGAGTACGTAGTGGAGAAGGAGAGTGGAGAAAAGGGGGGAAATAAGAAAAACCCAACAGTAACTCCAACAATTTCCATGCCTTTGCAGGATTTTTACATCAACAAAGAAGATAATCTCAATCCTCGCTATACATTTGAGACTTTCGTAGTTGGCCCATTCAATGAACTCGCTCACGCAGCCTCTCAGACGGTTATAAAAACTCCTGGACAAACTTATAACCCATTATTCGTCTACGGAAGTCCTGGTCGTGGCAAGACACACTTGATACAAGCTGTTGGAAACAAGATAAAGAAAGATTTTCCTAACAAAAAAGTGTTTTACCTCACATCAGAAAGATTTGGATCAGAATTCTTCACCGCCCTCCAAGAGAATAAGGCTCAACAATTCAAAGAGAAGTACCGTAAATACGATGTGGTCATCATGGATGACGTCCAATTCTTCTCAGGTAAAGATAAATTTCAAGAAGAGCTCTTCCATTTCTTCAATATATTCAAAGATTCAGGCCGTCAGCTCGTTTTCTCATCTGATAGGCACCCAAACATCATTCCCGGCCTAGAAGACCGCCTACGCAGCCGTTTTGGCACTGGAATGGTGGTAGATATACAAGAACCAGACAGGGAATCTCGTATGGCCCTAGTAAAGACAAAATGTGCTGTACACAACATTATCCTTGGACCAGAAATTATAGATTATTTAGCTTCAACAATCGAGGACAACATTCGTGAAATAGAAGGAGCGGTCAATATAATTGCTTGCCAAACACAACTTAAAAACAGGGAACTAAGCTTGAATGAAATTAGAAACATCCTCAAGAACAATGCCAAACCAAAGAGAGTTGTGGCAGTAAAAGATGTGGTAAAGGTTGTGGCTGATTACTACAATATAGAGGAGGAGAGTATTTACAACAAAACCCGAAGAAAAGAGGTGGTTCATCCACGCCAAATGATTATGTATATCTTGCGTGAAGATTTTGGAATTTCTTTTCCATCGATTGGGGAAAAGCTGGGGGGAAGAGATCACACAACCGTCATACACTCATACGAAAAAGTAAAGGAGGAGTTGAAAAAGAACCCTTTGTTGGGCCAGGAAGTAGCACAGTTGAGATCAATGTTATAGGTGTGTAGTGATTGGTGTGGTGAAATTATTTTGTGGATAAATTTGTTGAAAAGTAGTGAAACAGTTTGTTTAAAAACACCGGAAAAGTTAGGTAAAAAAGTAGAAGTTAAAAAGTTATTAATAGAAGTTATATGTTATCAGACAAGTTGTGGAAAGAGAAAAGAAAAAAGACCAACCAGTACGAGCCTACAAAAAAATATCCCCATATCCACACCCTTAATAATAATAATAAATTATAT
>CAIVGA010000032.1 GCA_903905325.1 uncultured bacterium | reverse complement strand
ATAATCTCCTGTCTTTCAGACTTTTTTACCTGCACATCAGCATGTCCTTTAGAAACTCTACTTGAACCCACAGAGCCAATGTTTGGCGTACTTTTACGACTGTCCTTTATAATGGGCTTAGACTCGATTTTGAAATCTGATGTAAATAAGTCAGGTGTCTTAAAGAAAGATTCGGATAGGACATATCCAGCACTCTCTGCATTAGCAATAAGACGATCACGAAGAAGTGCGAGAATGCTATCAATTTCTCGTACCAACAAAGCATGATTCATTGATGAAACAAGGTTCGAAATCTTGGCAACATTTAACAAAGAAATCGTTTCCAAAGCTGCCGTAAAAAGTGATTGAATGACAATATTTTTATCACCAGGAAGTGTACTTGATGCTGTAAAGGACGAAGTCAATAGGTCCATACTTCGATCTCTTAGTTCCCACTTCAGAGGTTCCTCGTCCTTTAGAAGACCTGAAACTAGGTATAAGGCAGCTGTGATTTTCTCTGTCTTTTTGAAGACATAAAGGAGATATTCCTCGGCAGAGAAAAAGCCAAGAGATTGCCAATTTAAAGGGTTATGTAATGGCCCATCAGGCATCATAGGTGGTACTGAATTGTTGTTGTCTTTGTTGTCCATAAATAGGTCAAGTGGCTATACGATGGCTACAATGTAATGTCCTTTAGGAAAAATCTAATGTCTTTAAGAGAAATGCTGTCTTTAATGCAAAAAATGATATTCAACACTGTCTGATACAGTGTCCATTATAAACAAAAAGACTTAACTTGCAAGTGAAAATTAAGAATGTAGAGTCAACTTAAAAAAGACCTTTGACGCTTTTGCCAGTTATATATTCTATAGTAATCCTTAGATTATCTTGAAATTTTTCTAAAATCATTCCCGTATGGCGATTGTAGTCTTCATTTAACTGAACTCTTTGCTTTTTAAACTCACTTTTCATCTCTTTTCTGACTTTGGTGAACTCATTATCAACTTTGCCGAACTTCTTATCTATAGAATCAAACCTCGAGTTTACATCAACTTGAAAAGCTTTGAACTCGCCTTTGGTTACGTAATCTTGCTGTATAGGTGAAAGTGTCATTGTGGACATGTGTAAATTAGTTATTGCTTATAATCTGTCTGGCAGGCAGATTTGGCAGGCGTTTGTATTATAACATTCACACATATATTTCACGCAAGAAGACATCCATATATTTTTCATGTTACAATTGACTAATAAATACCAAATTAATGTTTATTTTTACTTTTTAAGTTTATCCCCCAATCATTATGGCAAAGAAAAAAGATAACGATTTTATTGACAAAGCAAAGTTTTGGAATGACATGCGCGAAGAAACGCGAAAGGCTATTATGGCAATATTATCTTTTTTGATAATGATACTTTCCCTTCTTGCCGCATTTGGAAAAGCGGGACCTGTCGGTGAATATGGATACCAAATATTTACAAAATTATTTGGTGTCGGCTACTTTCTCATTCCTATAGTTTGTGCGTTGGTGAGTATTGCACTTCTTCAGGGTATTGAAAAAAAATTTCGTATATCAAAGACGATTGGAGCTATACTTTTTTTCTTCTCAAGTCTTGGTCTCATAAATATCATGAAGGCTGGAGCTGGTGGAATAATCGGTGGTCTTGTTGCTAGACCTTTGATAAGGGTTCTCGCTGTTGGAGCAAGCACAATACTCCTTCTTGTCTTAATAATAGTTTCTGTCTTTATGCTTTTTGAAGCTGGTCTAACTTGGGAACAATTATCCTTTTGGAGAATATTCATGAAAAAAGTAAAGCTTGGTCCAGATGGTAAGCCTCTAAAGAAAGGTGTCAATGGAAAAATCAGCGACAGCGAGGAAGAAAAAATTGATAGAGCCCTTGCCAACGCCAAATCTGATGCCAACGAAGAAGGTTCTGCTGATCAAAAGACTGCTCGTGACTTGGCTATCGAAGAGGCTATTGAGAGAGTTAAGAAACAAGAAGAAAAGAAGAAAACAGCTATGCGCAGTGGTACAGGTAACGGCGCAAGCAATAGCGGTACTAACGGCGAATTTGAAGGTGAAGATGGCGCATTTTCACCAGCTATTCAAGTTCCTCTTCTCAAGCCTTTCACTCCCCCACCCCTTTCACTTCTAGAAAAAGATCGTGGTAAACCAGAAACGGGTGACATCAAAGCCAATGCCAATATCATCAAGAGAACTTTGCAAAACTTTGGTATCACAGTAGAAATGGATGAAATTTCTATTGGTCCATCTGTCACGCGATATGCTCTAAAGCCAGCTGAAGGTGTCAAACTTTCGCGTATTGTCGGACTAAACAATGACCTTGCTCTCGCTCTTGCTGCTCACCCTATTCGTATTGAAGCACCTATTCCAGGTAAGTCACTCGTTGGTATCGAAGTGCCAAACACCGCCAAGACTACCGTTGGTCTCGCTACTTTGCTTGGTGCTGCCGAATATCAGAATTCCGAGAAGCCTTTGTTCGTCTCGCTTGGAAAAGATATCGCTGGTAAAGCTCATTTCTGTAACCTTGCAAAAGCTCCTCACATCCTCGTCGCTGGAGCCACTGGTTCTGGTAAGTCCGTGACTATTCATGCCTTGGTCACTTCCCTTTTGTACCGCAATTCCCCAGAGAATATGAAATTCATCATGATCGACCCAAAGCGTGTCGAGCTCACGATGTACAACAAAATTCCTCACCTTTTGACACCAGTTATTACAGATCCAAAGAAAGCTATTCTTGCCCTCAAGTGGGCTGCCAAAGAAATGAGTCGCCGTTATGATGCTCTGGAGAAAACTGCATCTCGTGACATTGATTCTTATCATAAGAATGTTTTGGCACCAGCAGTAAAGAAAATGATTGGTCGCGCCGCAGATGCCGGCACCGGCAAAAACAAAAATTCTGACGCCGATGATGAAAAGACCACCAAACTTCCAGAGACGATGCCTTATATTGTCATTGTTATCGATGAGTTGGCAGATATTATGCAGACTTATCCTCGTGAACTAGAAGCAGCCATCGTTCGTCTCGCTCAAATGAGTCGTGCCGTCGGTATTCACCTCGTCATTTCCACACAGCGTCCGAGCGTTAACGTTATTACTGGTCTCATCAAAGCCAACATCCCTACTCGCGTGGCTCTCCAAGTCGCATCACAGATCGACTCTCGTACCATTCTCGACCAAATGGGTGCCGAAAAATTGCTTGGTGCTGGTGACATGCTTTATCTCGGTGGTGAAATGTCAAAACCGGTACGCTTGCAGTCAGCTTATATTGGAGAATCAGAAGTTAAGAGCGTTGTAAAATATCTCATCAACGAATATCGCGATGAAATCATGGGTGAAATCAATCTAGCCATGTCCGAACCTGGTAAAAATGAGCCAGGCGCTGGAGCCGCCTTTGGATCAAAAGTCGCACTAGGTACTGCAGCTGGTGCGCCTATCGATATAACTGCTGACTCAATGGGTCTCAACAGC
The DNA here is from genome assembly GCA_903905325.1 of uncultured bacterium. GTDB lineage: Bacteria > Patescibacteriota > Minisyncoccia > Phycocordibacterales > PALSA-1337 > C7867-002. Next base: position 1,962 of record CAIVGA010000032.1, on the reverse strand, counting down.
GCTTCCCTCGATGACGAGGATGACATGTATGAACCAGCTCGCGAAGCCGTCATAAGTGCAGGCAAAGCTTCAACGTCTTATATCCAACGTAAGCTCGGTATCGGTTATTCTCGTGCTGCCAAGCTCATGGATATTCTCGAGGAACGCGGTGTCATCGGTCCAGCAAATGGTTCGAAGCCCCGCGAAATAATGGGTGGAGGTGAGTCTAGTGGCTCAAGCTCAGCAGATGGTGATTCTGATGGTTCTAATGTCGGCAGCGGCAGCGATTCAGGTGATGACGATGACGGATCTACAGTACCGGAAGAGATATAAACTAAGACTACTTTATTCTTCATTTTTCAATTCGGCTTCCTCTTCTTCCAATTTTTGCGTTAACAAGTCAACTTCAGCAATAATTTTCTTTGCAAGGTCTGACCCCAAATTGATCAACTCTCCCCTTAAACTACCTAAATCAGCCAAAACTGCAGCTCTTTTTACTGGATCATAACCTTTAAACGCACCTCTACCGTCTCTCATTACACACTCTTCCTGTTTGGCTAATATATTATCAATTGTTGTAGCAATTCTGTTAATCCTTTCATCTGCACTAAATTCTTTAGACTCTTCAGGACTACCACCCGCATCTGCATTACCGTTTCTAACAAAATTATTTAAAGTTACTCTTGCGCCACCGAGTGGCAAATGAAACCATCTATCGGGATTTTTATCATAATCAATTTCATCAGCTATTGCAGATAGCATATAACCAATAATCGCAAATTTCTCTAAATTTATTGGTAATTGTTGTATTTCTCCATCAGAACTTCTGCGAGCAACTCTTCTGACTCGATTACCCATAATTACGTTTGCCCCCCAGGTTGTCTCACCTTTCACAGCGTCATCATTATCACCAAGCCATTTTAATGCTGAATATGACTCGTGCCACTGACAATGAGAACTATTAGAATAGTACGACTCTTCTTCATAAAAAGGTCGTCCATCTTTTTCTATCTTGTTAAGTATTTCCCCTACCTTATCCTTTACTCTAGGAGCTATCAGTTTCTCATTTACAATTTCCTTAAGTCTTTCTTGTCTAACTTTTTCAGGGTGCTCGCCGACGGCAATTAAATGTTTTTCCTCTGCGGACATATATCTCCAAGAACCCTGCTCACTTTCTAAGGCCTTCGCTCTCTCTCCATGATCTCCAATCGTTTTCAAATCTTTTGCAAGCTTATCTCGATACTCTTTTGGGTTAAATCCTTCTGACATAAATTTATACTTTATTAAGTTATAGACTAATGAGGTCATTTTACCCCCCCCCGCCATAATAATTGCAAGTGCTGTAATTCTCTCCACACATTATCCACTTCAATAGCCACATTATTGAATCTCATGCCATATATTAACGGTGATATAATCCTTCCCGATGCGAATGGAAGGAAAACCACAATCAATTACAATCCCAGACGAACAGTTTGAGAAAGTGAAGTCCAAAGCCGAGACTGCTTATAAGTCAGCGGCAAAAATACCATGTCCATATCTTTCTGCAGACGTGCACTTCAGTGCCAAAGGCTGGGAGCACATCAAATTCAAATCTCGCAACAAAGCCAGAAATACTTTTGACCAATATGTACGACTTAAACTTGTTCATCTTGCTCCAGAAATCGTCCGACGATCACATACAGTGCAAGGAATTTGGCAAACTAATATCTGGGAAACTCAGAAGAGTCATGGGCGTTGGATACAAAGACCACGACCAGTGACATATTACGAATTTATCGCTGTGATAGGAAAAGCTCGCATCAAGATTGTCGTCAAGAAAGTCGATGGAGGAGAGCATCATTTCTGGAGTTTAATACCATTCTGGCGCATGAATGAAATAACAAAGGAACGAAAGTTATATGACGGCAACCCGGAGAACGACTAAAAAGAAAAAACACCAGGCACAAGACCTGATGGTTTTTATTAGCACTTGGCTACAGT
>CAIVGA010000031.1 GCA_903905325.1 uncultured bacterium | reverse complement strand
GCGACCTCGGCGACGGCGGTGCGTTCGCAGATAAATTTTGCGCCGGCGGATTCGGCGGGGATGTCGTCATTCTGTTCGTGCGTGAGCGTTTCAACCTCGTTCGCGCCAGCCTCGATGGCGGCGGCTTCGCGGTCAATCTTCGCGTCGGGATGATGTGCCTCGACGAGGCCGACGTGGTCGAACAGGAACTTGTTGCTGCCGGCCGTGGCGAGTTGGCCCTTCTTGAAGAGCACGCGGATTTCCGGCGCGGTGCGGTTCACGTTGTCGGTGTAAACCTCAACGATGACAGGCACGTTGTGCGGCGCGCGGCCCTCATACACGACGTGCTCCCTAATGAGTTGCCTCAGAGTATTTGTTGCAATGCACCCGTGGAGTATTTTCACAGAAAAGACTATTTACACAAAAAATTTGATTCGTTGTTAAATGAAGATAATATTATTATGTATGTCCTTAAAGATATTAAACTAAACAGAATCGTCGGTTTAATTATTGGTTTCATATCGCCAGTCGAAATTGTATGGAATAAATATATTAAAGATAAACTTATACTTATAAATCCTGCAAATCTAGATAAATCTTTTCTTAAAGAACGCGTTATATATATTGATGAAATTGGTGTTATTAAATCGCATCGTCATGGTAGGTTTCCCTTTTTTACGTTATTTAGCTCTCTGTTAGGTGATGTTAAAAAAAGTGGTGGAGTAAAAAAGATTCTTTTTTGGACTCATAAGGGATCAAGGCTATATAATATTACACAACAAGTTTCTCATTCAATCGTGGTTGAAGATATACAATCGCCATCACGCGTGGTTGTTAGTGTGTCGTTTCCAATGGTTTATAGCATGGTTAAATTTGTAACTATGATATATACTTAGTGTACAACATTAATTATATGGAAACCGAAAAGTATGATTTTAGTAAAGGTAATAGTTTGAAGAATTCAATCAGTAATTATGATTTTTATTGTGATGGATATGGAAATAATCATAAAAATGGTAATGGATACGTTCTCGGTCTTGTATTATCTGTTGCTAAGGTTAAACAACAATTTTCTCATCTCGGATCTAATACTTTAGATTATATTAATGCTTTTGACAAAGCTGAAGTGGCAGAAACAAATATAGGAAAGATTAATATGACAACCGTCTCTTCATTTTGTGGTCCCAATGGATTAATTCTTGGCTATGATATTCTTGCTTCCAAGGATTTGGAGAAACATCGTTTGAATTTAAGGAAACATGCTGATCTGAACATATATAGTTTAGAGCCATTATTATTAAGTACTAAAGCTCTTTTGGGGACTATTGATAAACCAGTTTTTCCAATTATACCTGGTGCACATATACCTTGCGCTGGTAAACATATAGAAGCCGTAGGTCCTGTTACATTGTATGCTGCCGTAGCATTAGGTATTTCAGAAAATGGACATTTAAATTATACTCTTTTAATGGAAGATGCTGGATTAATAGATGATTCTCCAGAAGAGGAAATAATAAATAATTTAGTTGGAAGTGTTATAGAAGTTGGCTGTAATCAAAAAACTAAATATAAAACAATTTTTGTTGGAATGAAAAAAATACATGTTGAACAGGGAATGGTAGGATGCGCGCTAATAAGTGCACCATATTTACTTTTACCATCAAAGGCAATTGGTGCATCTTCTGACGAGTTTATTAAATTGAGTTTAGAATCATGGATTGAAAATATTAAATCACTTTTAAAATAGTTTTATGCTAAAGGGAGTTGATGTTATTTATATAATTTACGCTATAGTAGTAGCATTTAATTTTTTTCTTGGCACGTCTATATTACTCGATAGTCCACAAAAAGATACCAATAGAGCATTCTTTTTTGTAATTTTGGCTGGAATGGGTTGGGTTATTTCACTATATTATTATTATACAATTACAGATTCTCAAATGATTTTAGCGATAGGAAGAGCAAATTTTGCATTTGCTGCTCTTTCAGTCTATGCGATGTATAATTTTATTCGAAGTTTCTTGTCAATATCGGTTTCAAAAATACAGACATTTTTTATTATCGAAACGATCTTTATAACATTTATTACCATAGTTACATCTGCTGTATCGGTCAATGAACTTGTTGTCGGTACAGAAAGGGTAACTCAGTTTGGAATTTTTTATCCAGTGTATTTAATACACATGGTATTCTTTCTTTCATGTGCTATTGGTTTACTAGTACACCGTATATATCGAGACAGAAAAGTTCAAATAGATGAGATTGGAAGAGGTGTAAGGTTTTTGGCTATCGGTATTTTTTTGACTTTTCTTATTATTATAATAACAAATGTTGTTATTCCTTTCTTTTTTAAAAATTATAATTTACAAAATTATGCTCCACTCTACACCGTTATATTATTTAGTTTAAGCGCTTACGCTATCGGTAAGCATCATGCTTTTAATCTCAAGGTAATTTCTACAGAAATATTTACATATAGCTTGTGGTTTTTTGTTTTTGCTAGATTTTTATTGTCTACAGAAACAATTGATATTTGGGTTAATCTCGGACTCCTTATTCTTGTAATTGTCGTCGGTATGCTTCTCATGAGAAGTGTTGTACGGGAGGTTGAACAACGCGAACACATCGAAAAGCTCGCCACCGACCTTCAGAAAGCCAACGACCGCCTCACAGAGCTTGATCGTCAGAAGTCTGAATTCGTTTCATTTGCCACGCACCAGCTACGTGCGCCACTGACTGCTATGAAGGGTTACGCATCGCTCATATTGGAAGGGGACATGGGCGCCATTACGGATGCGACGAAAATGGCTATTACTCGTATCTTTGATTCAACGAAGACTCTGGCTTCGATTGTAGATGATTATTTGAACATCACACGTATAGAGCTTGGTTCTATGAAATATTCTTTTGACACTATTGATATGAAGTCAATGGTGAGCGACGTGATCGGTGAACTCAAGCCGAACATTGATGCAAAGCCGGAGATTAAGTTCACGTTTGAAGCAGACAATGGTGTGACAGATTTCCAGACGACGGCTGATCGTGACAAGTTGAAACAAGTTATCGCGAATCTTATCGACAATTCTATCAAGTACACGCCAAAGGGTTGGGTTAAGGTGACGCTCACTCGTGATGCAAGTAGTCCGATGATCGTCTTCAAAGTGCAGGATAATGGTATCGGTATTGACCCAGAAGTCTTACCTCATCTATTCGCCAAATTTAGTCGTGCACCAGGGGCCAATAAGGTCAACATAAAGGGAACTGGACTTGGTCTATTCGTGGCCAAAGAGATCGTCAATGCTCACCACGGCAAGCTTTACGCAGAATCTCCAGGTGAAGGTAAAGGTTCTACGTTTGTCCTTGAATTGGAACCGTTTGCGAAGGCGTAATAAAGAATAATTTATGAAATATATTATAGATAAACAGTATGCTATAGAAGAAAAGTTTTTTAAAGAAATCATTGCTGATATAACAAAATCTTATCAAATAAATGGCAAAGATATAGGATTAGTAATAGTCGCCCATATTCTTATTGATGCTATTCCTTTTCTGGAAGCATTAAGCTCGATATTCTCAATAGATGTTGTGTTTGCCAAACCCAAGTCTATTAACCAGAGGGTTATGGATTATCTTTCGGCAAAATTCAAAATAGTAATTGCTGACAGAGAAAAAATAGATGATATTTCATATGTTTCGAGCTTCATAAATAAAAAACATGATGGGTTTATTCTGATAGATATTGGTGGATATTTTTCTAGTGTCTCTAATGAACTTAAAGATGAATTTGGTAAGAAGTTTTTAGGAAGTATCGAAGATACCGAAAATGGTTTTTTAAAATATATATCTAACGAAGTTAGGTACCCATTTTATCAAGTTGCTAGAAGCCCTCTTAAAACAAACGAAGATTACTTGGTCGGACAAGCAATATCATTTTCAGCAGAGTCTATTTTTAGAGAGCATGGGATTCTTCTTAATGGACAAAAGGTTGGGGTAATTGGGTACGGAAAAATAGGGGGAGGTGTGGCGAATGCTTTGAAAGCTAGACAATCTATAGTGTTTGTAAATGATATAGATCCTGTCAAGGTTATACATTCATATTCTCATGGATTCATACCTCAAGATAAAGAGTCCTTACTTAAAGATGCCGATATTATATGTTTGGCCAGCGGTAATTCCTCGCTAGTCACTTCGGATATACCAATGATAAAATCTGGGGCGTATGTATTTACTGTAACATCCTCGGACAATGAAATAGATATGAAGTGGTTGAAAGAAAATTATTTGTCATCAGAGATATCACCTATGGTTACAAAATATTATAAAGGGAATCACTTTTTCTATATTATTAATGACGGCAATGCGATTAATTTTATTCATGGTACTACTGTAAGTACATTTATACTATTAGTTCAAGCTGAGCTTATATCTTGCGCGTTGGCATTAGTTAGTCATGCTGTCATAGATTCTACCTATTCTATAGAAAACAAAATAAGGCAAAAAATTGCACAAATTTGGCTTAAATTGTTTGCCTCAAAGTACAACCATGTTAAATAATCAATCTTTACTAAAAACAGTCAATCAATACATTTGTAATTTTCCTGATGAAAAAGATTGTTTACTCGACCTAATAAATATGCTTAAAAATGATGAGTCCTTAATTGGGAAATCTAATTTAATTGGTCATGTAACTGCTAGTGGTATTATTTTATATAAGGATAATATTTTACTCATATTTCACAATAAGTTACAGAAATTTATACAGCCAGGTGGTCATGTGGAAATATCAGATCAAGAATTATGGAAGGCCGCACAAAGGGAAGTCTTTGAAGAGACTGGCATGAATACTGCCTTACATCCATGGCACCAAGCTCATGAAATGATTCCTTTTAATATTGATACCCATGTTATACCCTTCAATCAAAAGAAAAATGAACCAGAGCATTTTCATCATGATTTTACTTTCATTTTTGTACCAACTGATATAAAAATAAACCTACAAAAAGAAGAAGTATCCGATATGAAATGGTTACCAGTCAGATCTGTTTTTGATGAAAAATTACTTAGCAATGTAACAAAGAAGTTGATTATGCTGGAGATTTAGGAGGCACTTTCCATATCAAAAACTTTATATTCTTCAATCTTTGTTAAGAAATATCGATCGTGGGTGACTATTATGCATGTACCTTTGTAGTTTCTAATTGCTTCTTCCAAGAAATCAAGCGCAAAAATATCTAGGTGGTTTGTTGGTTCATCGAGTATGAGAAGATTTGGTTTCTGTGTAATTATTGAAGCAAGAACAAACCTAGACTTTTCACCAGGAGATAGGGTATTACCGCTTTTTTTCATTTCTACTTTTGTGATTCCAAAATTATTTAGTAGCTTTCTAAAATCTGTTTCATCTTTAGGTTTCTGTTTCTTGATAATATCAAGCACCATCTCGTCACTAATCTCTGATTCTTGTGGTAGATAACCAATTTTTATATGACTACCTAATCGAATTTCTCCAGAATCTGGGTTTATTTTTACCATAATCATTTTTAGTAAAGTTGTTTTTCCTGAACCGTTATTACCTAGGATGATTAGCTTATCCCCGAATTGTACGTCTAGTTTAATAGGTCCAATTTCCTTTATACCCATAGTTTTGATCACATTCTTCAGTGAACACACCATGTCGCCACTTCTTTCTTCTAGTGATATTGGATATGAAATTGTGAGAGTCTCTTTCGGCTTTTCGACTATTTCTAATTCATCTAACTTCTTTTGAGCTGTTTTTACAGATTTTCCTAATACTTTGCCAGACCAATCTTTTGCATTTCCAGCAGTAAACTTTTCATTATCTGTCTTTTTTGGACCTTTTTCTCCTTCAGCTGACCATTGTTTTTTCTCTTGTAGTGCTGCTCGCAACTGATCTTTTTTATCTAGATAATCATTATAAATTTTCCATTCATTTTCTATTCTTTGTTTTCGTAATTCTATATATTTTGAAAATGGACCAGGATATGTGGAACTGACACGAGTGTGCCAGTTAATCTCTACAATTTTATCTGCGAATCTTTCCATTAGCTGTCTATCGTGAGAAATAATTATGAAAGTAGAATTTTTGTTTTTACTGATGAATGTTTCGAGATAATCTAAAGCAACAGAGTCTAGGTTGTTCGTTGGTTCATCCAATAAAAATAAATCAGCTTCTGTATTTTTTATTCGAAGTAAATTAATTTTACTTTTTTCACCACCACTTAACTCGCTAATTTTTTTACTAAGAACGGTTTTATCTAGTCCGAGCGTTTTTAAATCTTTTTCTGTGATGGTGTCTGCATATTCGCTGACCTTTTTTTCTTTAAATTTTTCTGGTGTTTCTTGGGGGAAATATTCTATTTTAATTTTCGTCGCCAATTCGATTTTTCCTTTCATAGAACCTATAGCATCATTTTGGTCTTTTGCTATTAGTTTCAATAATGTCGATTTTCCTACTCCGTTCGAACCAACCAAGGCAATTTTCTCACCTTTTTGAACGGAAAAATACACATCGTGAAGTATTTTGTCTTCACCTATGGAGTATGAGATATGAGAGCATGAAATTACCGGGTTTTGCATAGGTTTTATTCTAAGTATAACCTGTTAAACTCCTTATAAGTTGGTTTAAACTTATATATAGTCTTAAACCATTTTTCAAATTCAGAGCGAGATTTATTTTCTTTTAACCCTTTTATTAATTTAAGTAATTTTTGTTTGCCAAATTTTTTGACTAATAGTTCGACTGCAAAGCCGGATTCCGAATATACACCTTTACCTCCTTCTTTCTGGAATTTCAGAAACTCTTTGAATTTTGTTGGCCTCGTTTTTTCTTTTATTTGTCCGGCAGTATAGATAGCTACACCTTCACAAAGCCAAACTGGTATATATTGCCCATGAGAAATAATATGATAGAAAGCGTGACTTAGTTCATGTTTCAATAGGGAATAGTATCTCGCTGAATTATATTTATGGTTACTTTCTTTTTCAAAATTCATACTATCCAATATGTACACCATTCTGCCGTCCGCCCAGCCTAACAGCCAAGGTTCTGTCTTCATACCTCTCAAAAGATCGATAGTTTTGCGGTTTGGTACAACTATGACACGAGGTATGTGATCTACCCAGTTTAATTCATAGAACTTCTTCAGATCACGCATTGATTCCTTGAAGATTCTTTCAAGACCCTTATCGTTTGTAGAGTTTATGGTGTAGATCATAATAATTTATTTTAACATAATAAAAAGTGGCTCACATACGAGATGTAAGCCACTATGATTCATACTTTGTGACGAATACTGTCATCACTTACCAGTCTTATTGCTGCTTCTGGCGACGAGTAATGCGCAGGTTATGAGGAAGATGCCGGAAACAGTCCATGCCACAGGTATTCCAAACTTCTGTGCAATAAGACCACTTATTAACAGGCCAATAAAACCAGTAATATGCGGTGATACTTTACAGAATGAGGATATGGTAGCTCGCTCATGTGATGGAATTTGTTTTTGCAAATATCCTTCGATGAGTGGAGCACAACATCCTCTTGGAATTTCGTGTAACAAGAATAATGTTAATAGAGCCGGAAGACCTGACATAGAAACTGTCACAAGGATAAGGGTTCCAGTAATTATCTGTGTCCACAGGATCATCTGTTTCTCATTGTGACCATTTTTGATCATTGAGGCGATGAATGACCCGATTGCGACACATAACATCACTCCAGCAAATATCCAACCCAAACCTGACTCCTTCACGCCGTGACTTTTGAAGAATGGCTGCCAGAACATATTCAATGCTTGTACAGCAAAGATTTGTATTCCGGTTGTGATCAAGATAAAGCGTACCACCTTATCTTTTTTACCATACTGTATGCTTGAGCGAGTAATATCTCGCATAGAAATAAATCCACTTTTCCAAGAGAATTTACTCTTCACGAAATACTCTTCCTTCATGATTGCATATGCCAATACAGTAGTGATGGCTAGCATGAAACCACCGGTAAACCATGGGAGCGATGGGCTACGTGCCGCCAAATATGAACCACCGATAGCACCCACTGCGCCACCAATTTGGCAGATCATATTCTCACGTGCAAAGTACCGACGGCAGTCACCACTATATCCATGATGTTTCAGACTATCGACTAGCCACGAGTTGAATGCTCCTGTACGGAATGTACAACCTATTGCTGCGATTGTCTCTGCTATCAAGAATCCTGTGAATGAATGCGAACATCCATACACAAACATACTTGCGCTCAAAAGACCGCACGCCGTAACGAATGAAGTTTTCCTACCAAAGATATCCGCGAAGGCCCCAGTGGGGATTTCGAAGACAAACAATGTTAAGAAATAAATAGCATTAACCATATTCGCTTGAAACAGGTTAAGACCATTGTTTAGCAGGTACGTAACGTACGTAGCACTAATTACCGACATACCCGCGACGTTAAACAAGAACGACAGGGTATAATACTGACGGATGATTTTCTTTTGCATAACCATTTCCTTCTATTTATTTGATTGTTAACGAACATTTCCTTACTGGACGCGAGATATAAAAATCCCGACTTTCGTCCAGTCGGGATTTTTCGAAACGCCTTAGATTAGAAAATTAATAGTTGGGCATATTAGAAACATCGCGACCGAACGCAAGTTTGCCATAAAAGGCAGACATGTCGGTATAACCACAGAAGAGATCCTGTGGATTTGAGTATTTATTCACGATGTTATTATTTGCTCTCATGGGGAATATAGTAGATTACATGGTGTAGTTTGTCAATTGGTGATAAAATCGACTATTATTGATATAAAATTAGTTAACCACCTATGCAAACAGAAATAGAGGCAAAATTTCCTAATATTAATGTCGATACATTACGTGTAGCACTGAAAAAGCTTGGTGCTACGTGTATTCATCCAGAAGTATTAATGAAGCGTAAAACTTTTGATCGACCAAATAAGGTCATTGATAAAATTTTTGATTGGGTGCGGGTGCGTGATGAAGGTGACAAGATAACGATGAGTTATAAGCGGCTCGATGACAGGACACTTCACGGAACAAAAGAGGTCAATATTACTGTTGATGACTTTGAAAATAGTTGCCAATTTCTCACAAATATTGGCATGATAATGAAATCTTATCAGGAAACAAGAAGGGAAAGCTGGTTTTATAAAGATGTTGAAATCACCATAGATACATGGCCATGGGTTCCAACTTTTGTTGAATTTGAAGGTCCATCTGAAGAAATTGTAAAAAAAGTTTCAAGCAGTCTTGGTTACGATTGGAAACAAGCCTTATTCGGAAGTGTTGAGCCTATATATCAGATGCATTATGATTTTACTGATGAAGAGATCGATAGTTGGGAATCTATCACTTTTGTACCAGAACCAGCTTGGCTTTTGGCTAAAAAGAAATAACTTGGTGCGCGATACAGGATTCGAACCTGTGACCCTCCCCACGTCAAGGGGATGCTCTACCAACTGAGCTAACCGCGCGGCATGTGATATTTATTGTCTGGACTCACGATAATATAGCAGTTTAATATGTTTTTTTCAATTCTTTAAGTAAAGCCGCTTATTTTTAGTGTAATAGCTTTTCTCCTGGGTTTCTTGATAATTTCTCCTGTAAGAATTTATAATTTCTGCAGGGTTTCTTCATCGGTGTTTGTTAAAGTTAGATAATGCTAGAAGAAAAAGAATTTGATACGTGGAATGAACTTAAGAAAAAAACTCATTCTTACAATATATTATCTACTGGTTTTCCTAACGAACAGGAAGTTTGGATATGTGTTTTAGGAAAAAATATTGGTCGCGAACAAAATGGTGGGGAAATAGATTTTTCTCGACCAGTCTTAGTCATAAAAAAATTTAATAATCAAATTTTTTGGGTGGTTCCATTATCGTCTAGACAGAAAAAACTTGATTTCTACTATAATTTTACCGATCCTTTATTTAATAACGTTTCAGCAATACCGGCGCAGTTAAGACTTATAAGTATAAGAAGATTTTCAAGAAAGCTGTATGAATTACCGAGTGATGATTATTACAAAATTTGTTTTATAACAAGATCTCTAATTCCATCTCCTATTCTGAAAATCGAAACCCCGCCTTTTGAGCGGGGAATCTCGGAGCCCGAAGGCACTGTAGATACATAATAACAAAGACTTGTTTTTCGTCAATAGTTAATAAAATTTACAAATATTTATTATCAATTAATTTTTATAAACATGATTACACCACCACCATTAGTAAGGATTCCATCTATAGATACTTTTGAAGCGCGACCACCGATACATATTTCACCGTCAGTTGTTACTGTAATACCTAGCGGCCTTACACCAGCAGATATTCGTTTGGCTTACAATATTCCTGCGTCTCTAGGGTTTGGCACGATTGCTATTATTACTGCTTTAAATCATCCTATGCTCGAATCTGATTTGGCGATATTTGATGCGAATTTTTCTCTGGCTTCGTGTACAAAGAAAAATGGTTGTCTCGAAATTCATCAAATGGCTTCCAAAACTAAAAGCGACAGCGGATGGGATCTTGAATCTGCACTTGATTCTGAATGGGCTCATGCCGTGGCACCAAAAGCAAAATTACTGATTGTTGAATCTGCTAGTGCTGGTGGGGCTGATCTTATGAAGGCTGTAGATTATGCACGCAAAAGGATAGATGTAGTTTCGATTTCAATAAGTTGGGGAGGTGGAGAATTTGCAGGAGAAACAAAACTAGACAGTCATTTTGTTGGGATAAAACATTCTATAGCTTTCTTTGCGTCTTCTGGTGACGATGGTACTGGTGCAAGTTGGCCAGCTGTATCTCCCAATGTTATCTCTGTAGGAGGTACATCTTTGAGTGTCAGTGGGAAATCTGGTGATAAACTTTTTATGTCAAATGGAAATTTGACGGGTGGTTCTATATCCGAAAAAGCATGGAATGGTAGTGGTGGTGGAGTTAGTGCTTATGAAGCAGAACCATTGTATCAAAAAATTTACTCTATTCCTCGAGCTCTTGGTAAACGTGCTGTGCCAGACGTTTCTTACTCTGCAGATCCGGCACACGGTTTTTCTGTTTATCACAACAAAAAATGGTATGTCGTCGGTGGTACAAGTGCTGGTGCACCTCAATGGGCAGCTCTAGCGGCACTTGGTTTGAGTGGCAATCCTGGTGACGGAAATGTCAATGGAGTTACATTAGCTAAACTATATTCTGATAAAGCTGGTACATCCTCAGAAAATTATTTCAGAGATATAAAAAGTGGTTCAAATGGAGACTGTGTCTATTATTGCCAAGCTCGTGCACACTATGATTATGTAACCGGTTTAGGGTCACCGGTGACGTATAGGTTTTAGATTCTTTTTCTGATAAGTTGTCACGTACAATAGTGATAGTTGGTTTTAGTAATTTTGAGAAATGGAAGGAAAGTCTTGGTTGGAAAATTGGGATACAAGAATTAGAGGTTTTGGCGAAACATTTTTCTAAAGGCAATAAAAGTTTACAACCCTTTCATGTTATCTATTAAAAAGCTTCTTTCACCATTACGAGTATTCACAGTTGCTTTGACTGCAATACATTTATCAATGGCTATAAGATTTTTAAATTCTGTATAAGTTCTCGGGAAAACTACAGCATCAACAGTTCCGGAGAAATCTGCAATCGTGATGAAAGCCATCGTTTCATTTTTCTTTGTCTGAATAGCACGTACTTCATTTATTATGACACACAAAACTACAGACTCACCATCTTTTTTTGTCGCCAATACTTTCTTTATATTCAAATCCTTTTTTGCAATAATAGCTCGATATTTTTCCAGCGGGTGTCCTGAAATATAAAGTCCAAGCAATTCTTTTTCCCAAGCGAGTTTATCTTTCATTTCAGCTTTTGGCACATCGAGTAATGTCAAAGTTGGCACACTGGAAGTGTCAGTCATCATTCCAAAAAGGGAATCTTGATCGCGGTGTTTTTCATCACTGTCTTTATTATAATCAAGAAGCAGGTCAAGGTTACCGAGCATGGCTCCTCGATCTATTCCAAAACAATCTAGTGCACCAGCTTTGATGAGAGATTCTAGAGATTTCTTGTTGAGGTTACGATCTTTCACGCGCTCTAGGAATTCTGTTAGAGATTTATATTTTCCGCCTTTTTTACGCTCATCGATAATAGCGGTAGCGATGCCTTGACCAAAGTTTTTGATAGTTACTAATCCAAAACGAATACGCTTGAGCGCAGAACTACCAACTTCTTGTGAAGATCCACTATCTTTAACCACGGTAAACTGACTGTAACTTTCATTGATATCTGGTGGCAGAACGGGAATATTCATGCGCTTACATTCAGCGATAGTTTCTGCAACTTTTTCTGTGTCACCAGATTCGCTAGATAGCACTGCAGACAAATAAATTTCTGGAAAATGCGCCTTGAGATAAGCGGTAATATAAGCGACACGACCATAAGAAACTGAGTGGGCTTTATTGAAACCGTAAGCAGCAAAAGGCTCGATCCACTTCCAGATTTCATTGGCTTTTTTCTCTGGCCATTTGCTGTAAGTGACACAACCTTTGATAAATTTTTCTTTTTGAAGTTCCATTTCTGCTGGAATCTTTTTTCCCACAGCTTTGCGGAATTTATCAACTTCTATCCAACTATAACCAGCGAGGTCGTGAGCCATCATGAGAAGGTCGTCCTGATAAACGAGAACGCCATAAGTTTTCTTGAGAATTTTTTCTAGAGCAGGATCTAGATACTTGATAAGTTTTGGATCATGTTTGCGTGCAATATAATCTGGAATAAATTGGATAGGACCAGGACGATATAGAGCCACCATGGCATTAATATCGTGAATAGTAGAAGGTTTGAGATCTTTGAGGAATTTTGTCATGCCGTCACCGTTCAGTTGGAAAAGATCAGCGGTTTCTCCACGAGCTAGCATTTCGAATGTTTGCTTGTTATCGATTGGAATTGTTTCAGGATCCACAGATACCCCATCAATTTTGCGAATACGATCTATGGCATCAGCGATAATAGTCAAATTTTTGAGACCAAGGAAGTCGAATTTGAGGAGACCGGCTTCTTCGATTGAATACATATCGTACTGTGTGATGATTTTTCCTTCACCTTTTGGATCGAACTGCAGAGGCGTGTAATCGGTGAGAGGTGTCGGTGCGATCACAACTCCAGCCGCGTGGACTCCGATGTGACGTGCACAACCTTCGATCTTTTTTGCCATGTCGATGATACGGTGAACGTCAGGTTCTTTCATATAAGCTTCTTTGAGCTCGGTGGTTTCTTCGAGAGCGCGCTCGATAGTCATAGGGAATCCTTGTGAACCCATTGGAATGAGTTTTGAAATACGATCACCAACCGCGTATTCAAATCCCATAGCGCGTGCAACGTCACGTACAGATCCGCGAGCAGCCATTGTTCCGAATGTTCCGATCTGTGCAACTTTGTCAGCGCCATATTTCTGGCGGACATAGTCAATGATTTCATCACGACGGTCGTCTGCATAGTCCATGTCGATATCAGGAGCAGAAGGACGATCTGGGTTCAAGAAACGTTCGAATGGAATTTCGTATTCGATAGGATTGATATTTGTAATTCCCGCAAGATAAGTAACCATGGATCCAGAAACCGATCCGCGGATATTGCTGAGGATACCTTTTTCGCGAGCAAAGCGGAGCATGTCAGCCACCACGAGGAAGTATGGAGAATAGCCTTTGTCTTTGATAACTTTGAGCTCGTATTCTGCACGTGCGGTTATTTCTGGAGTCTGAGTGACGCCACGACGTGCAAATCCTTCGAAAACAATATGTCGCAATTCATCATCTGGTTTGCGACCACTTTCCACTTTCATGTCAGGGAAGACCCAGGTACCAAGTGTGAGCTCTAGGTTGCATGAGTCGGCAATTTTGGCAGTGTTTTCTAATGCTTCTGGTAAGTCATGGAATAATTCTTCTGCACGTGCACTAGAAATAAAAGAAAAATCATCTTCATCAGAGTCAGAAATTTTGTCTGATGCGTCTGTGTGTGAATTTACGCGTACGAGAGTCTCGCGAGCGAATCTATCTTCAGGTTTCAAATAATAGATATCGTGTGCAGCCATCATGGGAATTCCTTGAGCACGAGCAAATTCCACCAAAGTTTTTATTGACTGTTCATGGCCGTCTATTTCCGGGTGACGCGTGATTTCTATGTAAAGGCGATTTTCGGCGACGTTTTTTCCGTCGGCAGAGCCAGTTTTTCCGCCAAATATTTTCTTATAAAAAGCGGCGACTTCACGAGCCTTATCTTGGTTGCGACTTTTGAGCGACAAGGCAATTTCTCCAGAAAATGATGGTGAAATAGCTATAAGTCCTTCATTGTATTTTTCTAAAAGTTCACGATCGATGCGTGGCTTATAATAAAATCCTTCCAAATGAGATTGCGTGACGAGTTTAATTAGATTTTTATAACCAACCAAATTTTGTGCCAAAAGTACGAGTCTAGAACGGCGGTTGTCTATACCCGGTTGCATATCTGTGCGAGCACGAGCGGCCACATAAAAGTCTACACCAATGATAGGTTTGATTTCTTTTTTCTTACATGTTTTATAGAATTCTATAGCACCATAAAGGTTTCCATTGTCTGTGAGTGCGAGACTAGTCATGCCATCTTTCTTGACTTCAGCTATAAGATCGTCAAGTTTGGGAAGCGCCGAAAGCAGGGAATAGTGGGAGTGCGTGTGTAAGTGAGTGAAGCGCGACATAAGAAGAGTATATCAGAATGTTGGCCACGGTGAGAGGGTTTTCGCACGCAATTACATGGGCTTGACTTTATTCTACTTCTGGTGTAGATTTTGCCATGGATTGGGGATGTTGACTCAGTCAAACATGTGCACGAAAGTGCCTGTAAATGTAGTCAATGCGTTAAAAGTTAATAATTGGAGGAAGTGGTTTATGGTAATGAGAAAGGAAGTAGAAGTTGGCATTTACGTGCCGACAGGGGAAAATCCAGATTTGGCAATTCAAACCTACAGGGATGGGTTGTCAGAACGGATTAGTCTATCTGGTGAACGGTCCAAACAAAATCCTGTGATTGTACACGATGCTTGTGAACTCTTCGACGGTATTGATGACGGCAAGTTTGATTTCGGATTTTTGCAAGTCCGACGGAATGGTAACGTGCCGACAGAAGTTATCGGTATGTGGGTGCTGGATTATCAAGAGATTGCCGTGGTGGCTGAACAACCGGTTTGGTCGCTCGACAAATCTTTTGGTGCTGGTTGTTTTCATTTGATCAGCAACGCGTACCACATTACTCACACGGATCATCAAAACAAGGCGGCTATCTGTTTCGTGCCGAAGTCAAAAAAGCCAGGCGCTTTACAGGCAATTATTCGGCATTTGAAGAATGCAGAAGCTGAGGTGACCTGGTCAGAAACTCTCAGTCTAGGCAAGGCTGGGGAAGTTAATTACTTGGAATTTCGTCGTACAGGCAATCTTTGGCGTCCAGAAGTACTGGATACTATTGATAACCTGACGAAGAATGTTTTCAAGTTCGGCATGTATCAGCATTGGAACCAGTTGCTCAATGTCGAACCATCGAAGGTGGGCAGAACGACGCCTGCAATGGTACCGGCAAACTGATCTTGAATACGATTGCACACAGATCTCTGTGTGTGACCCAACAACAAAACGCGGTAAGGATTTACAACCCTTCCGCGATTTTTTTATTTATTCACGTTTAATTGTAGTGTTGTATTTCAACTAGGTGACTGTCATAATCATATTATGAAAATTGAGTCGCACATTAAAGACTTCAGCATAAAATATTTGATTGGAATAGACGAAGCTGGTCGTGGACCTCTGGCTGGACCAGTATCGGTTGGTGCTTTTGCGGTAAAATTTGATGCATTTGAATTTTATTTGAATGATCGAATAAAATTCATCGCTGCCAAACAACATGCTTTAAAACAATTTCGTGGGGTTAAAGATTCAAAACAATTAACTGAAAAGCAAAGGGAAGAGTGGTTTGTAAAAATTAAATTACATTCAAAAATTTCTGATAAAGATATTATCACTAATCTTCCAGAAGTTTTCTGGGTAGTCTCATTTTCTAGTGCCAAAACAATAGATCTCAGAGGACTTTCTTATGCAATCAGATCCGCACTAGGTAGATCTCTCAAAAAACTTGAGAATAAAATCGGTCGAGGATCTGATAGAACCAGCCGATCTTCTTTACCAAAAAACTCTGTAGTTCTCCTTGATGGCTCTCTTTATGCTCCTTCAAGATACATCAATCAAAAAACTATTATTGATGGTGACGCCAAAGAACCAATAATTGCCCTTGCTTCTATTTGTGCCAAAGTTTTACGAGATAGAAAATTGAAAAGAATAGCCAAAGATTTTCCTAATTACGGATTTGAAATACACAAAGGTTATGGCACTAAAGCACATTACAAAGCTATCAAAAAGCATGGGATATCAAAAATACACAGAAAGAGTTTCCTAAAAAGCCTAAAATAATATAGAATCAAAGCTTGGCCACGTAGACAAGTGGTAAGTCGACAGTCTGCAAAACTGTTATGCGTGGGTTCGATTCCCACCGTGGCCTCAAAGTGATAGTATATATTGGTTCGTTTATATGCCCGGGTGGTGAAACTGGTTATACACGAAGGACTTAAAATCCTTTGACTTCAAAAAAGTCGTGTGGGTTCGACTCCCACCCCGGGCACAAAAAATTTCTTATTATAAACTTAGAACCGCTACCACCTTCGAGAGGTGATAGCGGTCTTAGTGCTTTGCTGTGAGGCTAGGCACAGATTGGTGTTAGTTCAACTGGTGAACCACACCCTTCTTTTTTGTTTGCCGGTTAAAATTATCTGCCGCGAACACAATATTAGGATAATCCGCCAGCCGGATCATCCACCCGCATGAACCACGTTCGGATTCTGAACCTTCGATCATCCGAACATAACCAATTCCGGTGACTACTTGTCCGTCGAGTTCAAGACAAGTCACGGTCTTATCTTCGGTCCTGAACTTTTTTGCCGGGTTTTTAACTTCGACGATGTCACCCTCAACAAAGGGTGCCACCATTTTTTGTTCCTCCGTCAGTCCGAAGACACGATTCCATAACGTTTGTGAATGCTTCTGGTTCTGATGACCCGTCGTCGATGTTGCTAATTCACCAACTGCTTGCTGTCGCTGCATTGCGAACCCTCCAGGTTGTTAGTTAACCGCATTCTTGTTTGTACAACACTAGGTTAATATGCTACTCGCTTATATATTTTTGTCAATTTCTTAAAGACCTTTATCAATTTCTTCTATCTTCTGGCGGTTTTTTTCCCCTTTATCTATTGCTACATCAAAAAACGGCGTTCGCATAATACGAGCGTGAGTGTTGACATATTCACGCAAATCACCGAGCTGTCGATGTGCAAAGTCGAGTGCAGCAGCTTCTTGGTCTTCTGGTAGTACAGTTATGAGAATTTTGGCGCGTGAATTACGGCTATATAGTTCAATACTTGTCACAGTGATAAGGGAAGTACGATTTGATTCACGAGAAAAAAACTCTGCGACCAGGGCGCGTAATACTTCTTTTAGTCTCTCATCTTTTTGATTCATTTTTTTTATTTCTTTTCAATTGTATGCACAGCTTCAACTCGATCACCAATAGCAATTTCCATTTTTGCTTCAATCATTGTGCCAAACTCAAAACCTTGTGCGACCTCGTTAACGCGAAGCTTCTTTGATTGAAGTTCACGGACTTTACCGCGACCAATCTCGGTACCACGTCGCATAATACGCACATCGTTTCCAGTATTAATTACACCAGTTTCTACTTTACCGCCGATAACTTGACGGTCTTTTTCTTTTGAAAACAGAGCTAAAATTTTTGCACAACCACTCACTTCTTCGATGTATTCTTTTGGAATCTTTGAAGTAAGAACAGATTGTACATATTGAGTCATCTCATAGATAATCTTAAATGTTTTGATATTGAGTGGAACAGATGAACGTTCGATCATGGAAGCAGTCTTTGTGTCAGGAGTTACATTAAATCCGACGATAATAATGTTTGGATCACCGACAGCGGTTTTCACATCGTTTTCGTTTATATCGCCGATACCTTCAGAAACAATTTTGAGTTTGACTCTGTCGTGCGTGACTTTGAGAAGTTCGTGTTTTACACCATCTAGGCTACCGATGGCATCAGCTTTGATAATAATAGGAATAGTTACAATGGAAAGTTCTTGGTCATCAGCCTTTTTTGTTACAGTTGGAGTTTTTGCTTTCAACCTTTTTGTACGTTCTTTGGCCTCAAATTCCTCTGCCAACTTTTCTGCTTCTTTCTTTGTTTTGACTGTAATGAAATCAATACCACATGTAGGCACTTTGTTCCACCCGACAATTTGGACTGGTAGGGAAGCACCAGCAGATTCAATTTTCTTACCGAGAAAATTTTCTATATAACGTACTGGTGCAAACGATGAACCAGCCACAACAAAAGATCCGGCTGAGAGAGTTCCGTCTTTGATAAGAAGTGTCGCGGAAACACCTTCGCGAGTATTGAGTTCTGATTCCACGACGATACCCTCGGCAAGTTTTTTGGGATCTGTTTTGAGATCAGCCAGTTCTGCCACAAGTATGATCATATCCAAAAGTTCAGAAACTCCAGTTCCTTTTATAGCAGAAACAGCTACACATGGAATATCACCACCCCAACCTTCGACATAGATTTCATTTTCTCCTAGGCTACCTTTGGCTTGATCAATATTGGCATTTGGCTTATCTATCTTGTTGATGGCGACGACATAAGGAATTTTTTCAGCTTTTATGGCATTGCAAGCATCCAAAGTTTGAGGTTTAACTCCGTCTTCCGCAGAAACGACGAGAATAGCGATATCAGCCGCTTGAGCGCCACGTTCACGTATAGAACAGAAAGCCTCATGTCCTGGAGTGTCTAGGAAGGTTATAGGGTGCTTCTTACCATCAGAAGAAGTGTGTTCCGCTTGATAAGCACCGACATGTTGCGTAATACCACCGGCTTCACCACCAACAACGTCAGTTTTGCGTATATAGTCAAGAAGAGTTGATTTTCCATGGTCAATATGGCCCATAACTACGACAATGGGTGGTCGTTTTTGAATTGAGGACGTGTTTTTAGATATAGTGGATGAGGCCATAAGAAAAGTGAGTATATCAGAGAAATATGAGTTTGACAATAAAATTATACAGTGGTATACATATTTTAGCCAAAGTACAGGAGATAGAAAAATTAAAATAAAAAGGGGAGGATGGGAAAATGAATTCGAAGGAAGGAACGCTTATTCAAATATTTTTTGGTGATAAGAGCTCGTGGTTCAGGGATGAGCTTCTTAAAACCCTCTGTGGCTCAGATTCGCTCGGTGTACCGAGGGATACATCCGTGTTGGCGTTTACAGAGTTACCAAAGAGTTGTGGCGGTCCGTATGGATTTGTTGTGGTCGTCAGTACGAAATCAAAAAAAACTGACGCTATTACATATGTCTTGAATAAGACGTGTTGCTTACTCAGGGTTACTGAACGGATGATTATCTTTTTTACTCCGCCAAATAAAGTTGTAATCCGCGAAGCCCAGTTGCCGACAATACGTATTGTCTCGCCGTAAGTTTTTCGGATATCAATCACAAACAGAGAGGAGGTTATCGAAAGACAACCACCTCTTTTTTATTTTCATGCGAACAATAAATTCATCCGTTCAGGTTATTTGGTAGTTCCTTTTATAGCCTCATTTTCTTCTTCTGAAAGCTCGTACTCTGATTTACTATTTTTTATAGGTTTGGAAAAGATACTGACATGTTCACGAGAATATAGACTAGAAATCACGACACCGTCTTTTTCTTCATTTAAAAATGCTGTCGCAAAGCTTTGGTTTCCACCACCGCCGGTTCCTTTGAATGGATTAAATCTGACAGTATTGACGGTTTGTACACTTTTCTTGAGACGCTTTTCGACATCGGTCAGATATACCTCAAGCTCTTTTCTGAATTGTTGAAGATCTTTGAGATTTGATGAAACGAAAGTTAGAGAGTCACCAATATGTTTAGAATCCATTCCAACCAAGAATTTACGCAATTTTATGTATAACATTATGACGAGCACGAGCAATACGATTGTTACAATACACAAAACATAGAATCCGATTAAAAGTGGATTTGTTGAGATAGTGGTGATGAATGACATATATTTATATTATATATTTATTATACT